>JAFSYK010000020.1 GCA_017449975.1 Bacteroidales bacterium | reverse complement strand
GCTTGTCGTTGAGCCAGATGGTCACGTCGCTGCTGCCGCGCAGGGTGATGTTGCCCTCAGGGTCCACCTCCACGCCGGGGGCGTTCTGCAGAGCGTCGGCCATCGTGCCGGTCTGCACGCTGGGGTCATCTTCCACGTGGTAGAACACCTTCTCGCCGTCGGCGCTGTAGAGCGGACGCTGGGCGGTGACGCTTACGGCCTGCAGCGTGGTGCTGCTCTGGAAGATTTCTATCACGCCCAGCGCCGTGTCGGGCGGCACGTTGAGGCGTTGCCAGTAGGTGTCGTAGCCCACCGCCGAGATACGCAGCAGGTATTCGCCCTGCTCCACGCCGCCAAAGCGCATCGCACCGCGGTCGTTGGTGGTGCTGCCAGCGACAAACGTGCTGTCCGCCGTCCGCAGCAGTACACAATTAGTAAAAGCCATCGGCTCGCCGCTTTTCGCATCGCGGAGAGTGCCCGTGATTGTGTGGTTTTGCGCCAAGGCCGGAGCGTAGATTGCAGCGGCCAATATCAGCGCGAGAAAGATTCTTTTGTTCATTGTTTAGTTAGTTTGTTTATTAATAATTGCTTTTATACCCCTGATTCTTACAGGAGCGTACAAAAAAAGCCGTGAACTTTATCTTCTTTGTTCTAACGGAGGCTCTGGTAAACCTTGACTGCAAACAAGAAAGCTCACGGTGCCGTGAGCGTTTCCACCTTCAAGTGCAGTCAATCGAAATTTTACCAGAATTTCCGTTAGCACAGAAAAGCGAATACGCTTAATTATTATGTCCCTGTAGTTATACTCTGTTTTATCTCATTGTTTTAGTTTTTATTTCCGACTGCAAAGATACAAAAAATCTATTTAGCTTTATCCGAATAAAAAACATCGAAATACCGCTGCAAGGCATTTGCCTCTGTTTGATAAAAATTCTTACCGTAATAGTAATCGGCCATCACCTCATACAGGCGGCACAGTTCCTTCAATCCGGGACGCGACTTGTTGGCGTCAATGGTCAACGACACAAGTTCCAATGCGCGGTCGGCGGCACGGTGGCATTGCTCTTCGTTGCCTTTGGCCTTCCAGCGGTTGGCACGCGACACCTCGCTGCCGATATTCAGCATTTGTTCGGCCAACGACATCTGCGCCCAACGGCCAGCGGCCAAATCCTTGTGTTGAAATTCCATCTTCAGCATGGCAGCAGATAGTTTACTGTTTCTATTATCCGTTGCCGTGTGTCGGCATCCTGCACGTCGCGACTGCGGTTGCCCTGGCCGGGACGGATGTTGATCATTGAGTCAAACTCCACGAAATCCTCGCCGTCCATCTCAGGATACAGGTTTATGCCCCACAAGTCGTACTGCGACGAACCCTGTGCCAGCAGTGCCTGCTCTATGTCGGCATGCAATTCTGCATCCACACCAATCTTATTTTGTGCAATGTCCACCACAGCCTTCACCATGTCGCCAAAATAGTTCGGCATCATGGCGTTCAGTATCTTTCTGTCTGTCGGACGGTCAATAATCTGCATATCCTATTCTATAACCAATAACCTCTAACCAATAACCATTATTTAATCTTCGCCCAGCTGTCTTTCAGGGTGCAGGTTCGGTTGAAGACGGGGTGGCCGTCGGTGCTGTCGCGGTCGGTGCAGAAGTAGCCCATTCTTTCAAATTGATAACGGACTATTCCGTCTTTCCACTTGCCGCTTTCCTCTTTCCACTCGGCCAGGGCGGGCTCGCACTTGGCGGTGACCACCTTGAGGCTGTTGGGGTTGAGGTTCTCCATGAAGGTGTGGCCCTCTTCGACATCGTCCGGTGCCTCGACGGCGAACAGGCGGTCGAACAGGCGCACCTCGGCGTCCACGGCGCTGTGGGCCGCCACCCAGTGGATGGTGCCCTTCACCTTGCGCCCGTCGGGGGCGTCGCCACCACGTGTGGCGGGGTCGTAGGTGCAGTGGATGCAGGTGATATTGCCCTCGGCGTCCTTCTCAACGCTCTGTGCAGTAACGAAATAGGCGTAGCGCAGACGCACCTCCTGGCCGATGGCCATACGGAAATACTTCTTGGGCGCCACCTCCATAAAGTCCTCGCGCTCAATCCACAGCTCGCGGCCGAAGGGCACCTGGCGCGTGCCGTCCTCGGCGCACTCCGGATTGTTGACGGCCGTCAGCATCTCGGTCTGTCCCTCGGGGTAGTTGTCGATGACGACCTTCACCGGGTCGAGCACAGCCATGCGGCGCTGGGCCACCTTGTTGAGGTGCTCGCGCAGCGAAAACTCTAACAGGCCGTAGTCGATGATGTTGTCGCGTTTGGCCACACCGATGCGCTCGCAGAAAGCCTTGATGCTCTCGGGCGTGTAGCCGCGGCGGCGGAAACCGCAGATGGTCGGCATACGGGGGTCGTCCCAGCCGCTGACGTAGCCTTCTTTCACCAGCTGCAGCAGCTTGCGCTTGCTCATCACAGTGTAGTTGATGTTCAGGCGGGCGAATTCATATTGGTGGCTCGGCCAGATGCCCAGCTGCTCGATGAACCAATCGTAGAGCGGACGGTGGATGTCGAACTCCAAAGTGCAGATACTGTGCGTGATGTGCTCTATGGAATCGCTCTGGCCGTGGGCGTAGTCGTACATGGGATAGATGCACCACTTGTCGCCGGTGCGGTGGTGGTGGGCATGGAGGATGCGGTACATGATGGGGTCGCGGAACATCATGTTGGGGTGCGCCATGTCGATTTTGGCGCGGAGCACCTTGCTGCCGTCCTCGAACT
>JAFSYK010000019.1 GCA_017449975.1 Bacteroidales bacterium | reverse complement strand
GCGGTGTCATACAGTGTCTCAGAAACAATATTTGCATAATCGTGAACCAAAACATGCCGCATACCCTGTACTGTTTTCCACGGCGTCTGCGGATGCTTCTTCTTGAATGCTCTGCTCAACATATAGGCGGCCTCACCCACTATTTCCACATTCTTCATCACAGAATAGTAGGTGCGTTTGTCTGCGACAAGTGCCTCGAGGCTGTAGCCTTCCACAAGCAACGACACATTGTTGGAGTACTCAACGATGTCCTCCAAACGACCTTTATCTCGCGCCCGTTCTCTCATAGATCAATATTTTATCACGATTGGCAGTCTCTGCCGCATAAGGACGCAGAGAACCTTCCTCAACTAAATCGACATCGCGGCCAAGCAGTTCCTGCAGGTCCATCAGCATCCCTCCATGGGTGAAAAGGGTGAATGGCTTGCCCGAACGGTCGGGGACAAAAAGGATGTCCACATCGCTCCGCGGCGTCTCTTCGCCACGGGCGAAGGAACCGAACAGCCATGCTTTCAAAACGGGTTGTGTCTTGAAATAGTCGGCTATAATTTTGGTCATCGCCTCGGTACTCATAACCTTGCACAATTATATATTTTCAAAATGCAAAAATACAACTTTTTCCCGAATCGGCAAAAAAAACTTTGCCGCAAGCTGTCAAAAGAATTGTGGCTTTATGGCAACCGCCCACAATAAAACCCGACAAACGCCGTTATTGAAGGCATTATGGATAAACTTAGCTATGCATTGGGCCACAACATTGGCCACCAACTGATTGGTATGGGCTTGGGAAAGAGCCTGAACATTGACGATTATGCCGCCGCCATCCGCGACGTGATGGAGGGCCGGCCGGAACAGATGAGCGCCGCCGAGGTGCAGCAGGTGCTGCAGCACTTCTTCAACGAACTGGAGGAGCGCCAGCAGGCCGAGGCCGCCGAGCGTGGCCGTGCCGCCCGCGCCGAGGGCGAGGCCTTCCTGGCCGAGAACAAGAAGCAGCCCGGCGTGGTGACCACCGCCAGCGGCCTGCAGTACACCGTGTTGCAGGAAGGCAACGGCCGCCAGCCCAAGGCCAGCGACACCGTGCGATGCCACTACGAGGGCCGCCTGCTCGACGGCACGGTCTTCGACTCCAGCTACCGCCGCGGCGTGCCCGCCGACTTCGGCCTGCGCCAGGTCATCAGCGGCTGGACCGAGGGCGTGCAGCTCATGAAGGAGGGCGCCAAGTACCGCTTCTTCATCCCCTACAACCTGGCCTACGGCGAACACGGCGCCGGCGCCGACATCCCGCCCTACGCCGCCCTGGTGTTCGACGTGGAACTCATCAAAGTGCTCTAACCGGGACTTACTGCAGACAGAAAAAAAGGCTGGCGCCTATTGGTGCCAGCCTTTTTCTTTTTACATATAACAATTACTCCGCCGAGCTGATAAACGGATACTTGTAGTCGCGGGCTGGGTCGAAGGTCTCCTTGACGGCCTGCGGCGAGGTCCAACGGATGAGGTTCAGGTACGAGCCGGCCTTGTCGTTGGTGCCGCTGGCGCGGGCGCCGCCGAAGGGCTGCTGACCCACAACGGCTCCGGTGGGCTTGTCGTTGAAGTAGATGTTGCCTGCGGCATTCTTCAGCAGGTCGTAGCCCGTGCGCAGGGCCTTGCGGTCGCTGGCGAAGATGGCGCCGGTGAGGGCGTAGGGCGACGTGGTGTCGCACAGCTGGCAGGTCTTCTCGTAGTCCTTGTCGTCGTAGACGTAGATGGTGATGATGGGTCCGAAGATCTCCTCGCACATGCTCTTGTAGTCGGGCTTCTTGGCCAGGATGACGGTGGGCTCGACGAACCAGCCCTTCTTCTTGTCGCACTTGCCACCGAAGACAATCTCGGCGTCCTTGCTCTTCTTGGCGTGGTCGATGTAGGCTTTGCAGGTGTCGAACGAGGCCTCGTCGATAACGGCGTTGACGAAGGCCGAGAAGTCGCGCACATCGCCCATCTTAATCTCTTTCAGCATCTTGCCGACAATCTTCTCCACCTTGGGCCACATCGAGGCGGGCACATAGGCGCGGCTGGCGGCCGAGCATTTCTGGCCCTGGAACTCGAAGGCGCCGCGCACGATGGCGGTAGCCACCTGGTCGGGGTCGGCGCTCTTGTGAACCATGATGAAGTCCTTACCGCCGGTTTCGCCGACAATCTTGGGATAGGTCTTGTAGATGTCGATATTCTGGCCGATGGATTTCCAGAAGCCCTTGAAGGTGGAGGTAGAGCCGGTGAAGTGGACACCGGCGAGGTTCTCGTTGGAGAAGGCCACCTTGCCGATGAGGGCACCGCTGCCGGGCAGGAAGTTGACAACGCCGTCGGGCACGCCGGCCTCCTTGTAAATCTTCATGAGGAGGTAGTTGGAGAGCATGGCGGTGGTGGAGGGCTTCCAGATGCAGACATTACCCATCAGCACAGGACTCATGCAGAGGTTGCTGGCGATGGAGGTGAAGTTGAACGGCGTGATGGCGAAGACGAAGCCTTCGAGCGGACGATAGGTCACGTAGTTGAGCGTACCCTTGTCGCTGCAGGGCTGGTCGCTATAGATTTGCGAAGCATAGTAGGCGTTGTAGCGGAGGAAGTCGACCAGCTCGCAGGCGCTGTCGATTTCAGCCTGCATGGTGGTTTTGCCCTGGCCGAGCATGGTGGCGGCGTTGATGAGCCAGCGGTATTTGCCGCTGATAAGGGTGGCGATTTTCAGCATCACGCTGGCGCGGTCGATCCAGGGGGTGTTGGCCCACTCCTCGCGTGCTTTGAGCGAAGCTTCGATGGCGGCCTTGACCTCCTTCTCACCTACCTTATAGTATTTGGCGAGGACATGCTTGTTGTCGGTCGGCATGACGATTTCGCCCATTTCGGCGGTCTTAACCTCTTTGCCGCCAATGACGGGGTAAATGGTGGTGGTTTTGTTGTAGAGTTCATCCAACGCCTCGCGGATGGCTTTGCGTTCGGGACTACCGGGATTGTAGCCCAACACAGGTTCATTGGCGGGCTTGGGGAATGAGAAAATGGTGTTGTTCATAATGGTATATTATTTGATTAAAATATTATTCGTTTAACGTTTAAGGTTTAACGTTTAATGTTGATACGTTTATATATTTATCTTTATTATCACTGCAAATGTACAAAAACTTTCACTTTTTCGCAAAAAAAATGTATTTTTGTAGGGCAAACGAAATTAACCAAACTTACAAAACTACAAAATATGAAAAGATTAAGTATTCTGATGATGAGCATTGCGATGCTCGCTTTCGCCTCGTGCAACACCCTGCAAAAGGTCGCCTCGTCTGACAGCGCCGCCGCCAGCAGCGGACAGGCTTGCGCCGTGGCCACCAGCGCCCTCTACAAGACCTACAAGTCGACCGGCAAGATTGAGTTGACGAACATCTCCAACGTGACGAACATCCTGACGGTGGTGACCTCGTACAACCAGCTGAAGGCGCACAAGAACGACTCCAACTACCGCAAAGCGTTTGCCAGCGGCGCTGTGGCCGCCGGAACGGGTGTCATCACCTCTGCCAACGCCGACACTTTCACCAACACGCTGATGAACGCGTCGGGACTGGACGGTGTGACGGCCTCTAACATCAAGCAGAAGACGCAGACCGCCGCGACCATCATCTCACTCTTCGGTGCGCTGAAATAAAGCGTCGACAGCAGCGGTCACCGTCGCGACCGGCAAAAACAGAAAGGAGTTCTTGAGAAAGAACTCCTTTTTTTTTTCATACAGCACTGCGGGCGAAGGAACAGGTTACGCCTTGTTGCGTCCAAAGTAGTACTGTCCTTTGCCCTGGGTGGCGTGGGCGAAATGGATGGCGTTGACAGGACAGTGGTGGTAGCAGGCCATGCAGTTGGTGCAGTCCCCGTGCCATTGCGGACGGCCGTCGGCAAGGCTGATGTTGTGCAACGGACAGACGTCGACACATTGGCCACAGCCGATGCAGCTGTCGGTGGTGTGAAACTTCCGGTCGGTGATGATCCAACGGTAGAAGATAGGGTTGACCAGATAGGTGGTGACACGGGGCAGCGGACCACGGCGAACGTCAACGACAGACTGACGCCGTTGGATTTGCTCCGCCACTTGCGGCAGGCGTTCCTGGACCCCCGCGATCTTGCGTTGCTCGCTGTCGGGAGTGTCGAGACGGAAGCCCTTGAGGTTGATATAGGTCTCGGGCATCACGAAGCCAAAGGCGGCATCGAGGTGCAACCCCTTGCGACGAAGAAAGCGGGCGAAGCGCTCGGGGGCGCGACCCAGGCTGTCGCCACAGGTGCAGGCAAGGTAGCAGTAGTCCGGCTTGGCGGAGAAAGTGAGCTGACGAAGGCGCTCCTCCACCACACGCGGCACCGCCCAGGCGTAGATGGGACAGACGATGCCCAGGAGGCCGTTGTTCAAGGTGACGGGCTGGATGGTGTCGAGTTCAAGGATGGGGAGTGCGACGTCGTCGGTGAGACGCGCCAATTCCAAGGCAATGTGTTGGCTATTGCCGCAGCCGGAGAAATAAAGAATCATGGGAGAAAAACTAATTGGACCAATTAGACCAATTGAACTAATAGGTCCCATCGGCCTTCTTATTCACTCAAAGAATAGATGTCGGGGTAGTGACGACCGAGGCCGTCGTAGTCCAGTCCGTAGCCGACGATGAAGTCGTCGGGGATGCTGTAGCCGATATAGTCGAGTTTGAAGGTCTCCTTGAAAAGGTTGGGTTTGAAGAAGAGGGAACAGACAGAGACGGAAGCGGGCTGGAACTGTGCCAGATGGTTGAGCATGGTGGCCATGCAGAGACCGCTCTCGACGATGTCCTCGACGATGATGACGTGACGGCCGCGGCAGCGCTCGTCAAACGGCAGCTTGGCGTTGACGGTGCCGGTGGAGGCCATGCCGGCGTAAGAGGTATACTGGACAAACGTCACCTCATGGGGGGAAGGGATGGCTCGCGACAGGTCGGCGGCAAAGATGTAGCTGCCGGTGAGCACCGGACAGAGCAAGGGCAGGTGGCTGCCGTGGTCACGGTCAATCTCGAGCGCCAAGCGCTGAATGGTCTGCGCCAACGACGTGCGGTCGATGTACTGACGGAAGCGGCGTCCGTGGAGCTGAATGGTGTCGGTGTGTGTATCCATCTGTAGAGGTGTTATTCGTCAACTTCGAGTACAAGCCGGAAGCCATAGTATCGGTAGCCGTTGACAGGCAGATACCAGCTGCGGTCGCTCACACGGCAACCGAACGAGGGGCTGTTGATGCTGCCACCGCGCAGGATGCGGTTCTCGCCGTGCCGAGGGCCGCGGGGGTTGGTCTGCGGCTGCGGCTCGTACTGTCCCATCCAGTCGGAGCACCACTCCCAGACGTTGCCCGCCATGTCGTAGAGTCCGAGCTCGTTGGGCAACTTCTGCCCCACGGGATGCGTGTGACCCTGCGAGTTGCTACCATACCAGGCGTAGTCGAGCGGCATCTGGTCGGTGCCGGGGAAGGCATAGCCGCGCCCCTTGGCGCCGCCGCGCGCCGCATACTCCCATTCGGCCTCAGTAGGCAGACGGAAGCGACGGCCGGTAAGCTGGCTGAGTCGTGCTATGAAAAGCTGTACATCGTTCCACGATACCTGCTCGACGGGAAGGCTGTCGTTGCCGGTCCAATAGGAGGGGTTGTCGCCCATGACGGCGCGCCAGAGACCCTGTGTCACCTCGTAGGGTGAGATGTAGAAGTCGGAGACGGTGACGTCGTGGATGGGCAGCTCGCTGTCGTAGTCGTAATGGGTGGAGGTACGCACACAGCCCATGCGGAAAGTGCCGCCCGCAACGGGCAGCATGCGGAAGCAGACCGTGTCGGCCACGCAGACCTCGATGGAACCGTCGTCGACCTCGACACGGAACGCCACGAGGGAGGTGTCGATGTCGCGCAGGTCTCGGAGGTCGTAGGCAATGATGCGACGTTGGCCGGGCTGGATGCCCTTGCCCACATCACCGCTGAGGTTGTCGATAGGCTCACCGAAGGTACGTCCGCGGTCAACCGAAAGGCGCACGCGTATGTCGGCAGTCTGGTCCAGCATATAGTCGATGGTCAACTGCCGGTCGTCGATACGATACGACACCGCGCTGACATGCTGGGCTTGCAGCGAGCAGTAAGCCGAAAGAAAAAGTATTATGGTCCAGAATCGACGCATAGGGGCTTAGAGCCGGTCGTCGGACCATTTTTCGGGATTTTTACGCCAATCGGCCAAAGAAGCCATATCCTCCTCGGAGACATAGGTTTCCTCTTTCGCCACCTCGATGAGGCAGTTGTAGTCGGTGAGGGTGAAGAGACGCACATCGGCGTCCTTGAAATTTTTGTCCGCCACGTCGAGCATATAGCTGAAGATGGCCACCATGCCTTTCACCACGCAACCCTTGGCACGCAGTGCGTCGACAGCCACCAGGCTGCTCTTGCCGGTGGAGACAAGATCCTCGATAACCACGACGGACTGACCCTCGTGGATCTCGCCCTCGATCTGGTTGGTGAGGCCGTGACTCTTGGCTTCGGAACGCACATAGACAAAGGGCTTGCCCAGCTCCTGCGCCACCAATGCGCCCTGGGCGATACCACCCGTGGCGACACCGGCGATGACGTCGACCTCGCCGAACTGCTCGGTGATCATGTCGACATAACGCTGGCGGATGAAGGTGCGAATTTCAGGATAGGAGAGCGTGAGACGATTGTCGCAATAGATGGGCGACTTGCGTCCCGAGGCCCATGTGAATGGATTGTCAGGGCTGAGCTTGACAGCCTTGATCTGGAGTAAGAATTTTGCCGTCTGATGACGGGAGTCATTGTAGTTTATCATATTTTGCAAAAATACAAAATAATTGAAAAATGAACGTTGAAAAAAAGAAAAATGGTGGTTAAAAAGACAGAAAGTGATGGGTGAAAGTTGTATATTTGCACTGAAAAAAAGAGGGACAATGAGCAAAATTGTCATTTATTATCAAGCCAACCGACTGGTGTGCACCACTATGCCAAAAGCCGGCACAACGCACATTGACGACTGCGCCACCGCCTTCTCGCTGCTGGAAAGTGGACGGAATGTGCGACTGGTGTGCACGGTGCGCGAACTTTTGACGTTCTGCCACAGCCGCTACACGCCGGTACACGCCGCCGGAGGCGTAGTGACGTCGAGCGACGGGCGCAGGCTGCTGATGCGCCGCGAGGGGATGTGGGACCTGCCCAAAGGGATGGTTGAAGCCGGCGAAACGCTGGCCACCGCTGCGCTGCGCGAAGTGCGGGAGGAGACGGGCGTGAGCGCCCGACTCGTAGGCCGTGGACCACTGGTCAAAACATACCATATATATAATAAGTATGGCGGCTGGCATCTGAAACAGACCACCTGGTTCAGCATGTGCGCCGACAGCACTCCCCTACCCGTCGCACAACAAGAGGAGGGCATCGACCTGGTGGAATGGGTGGATGCAGCAATCTGGAAGAAGAGACTGCAGACAAGTTTTGCGAGCTTGTGGGAGCTGATTGTTTAACTGTTGAATTGTTGTTGGGGTTGATTGATGGGTGTTGATTGTTGAATTGTTTAATTGTAGTTTTGGAAGATATTTTAGAAATGAATAATGACCCACGATTATATGCTATTGCGCTGACTTTGACTCCGGGACTGGGTAGCATCAGTCTGCGGAAGCTGCTGGACATCTATCCCGACCCAGCGGAGATTTTCGCACTGCCGATGACGAAGCTGCGCGAACTGTTTGGATCGCATATCGACATCGCCGAGGCCATCCACAACAAAAGCATGATGCAGCGGTCACAAGAGGAGATAGATTTTGTGGACCGCTACCACATACAGGTGTTGTTCCGCACGGACGACAACTTTCCCCGAAGGCTGAACAGCAGCTGCTGCACCGACGCACCCGTGCTGCTCTACCAACACGGCAACTGCGACCTCAACGCCACACGCACACTGGCCGTGGTAGGTTCCCGTAAAGCCACCGTACACGGCAAAGAGATGACCCACCGCATCGTCGAAGGACTGCGCGACAAGTCGGTCTGCGTGGTCAGCGGACTGGCCTACGGCATCGACACGGCAGCACACACGGCAGCCCTCGACTGCGAGCTACCCACCGTGGCGGTGCTGGGTCACGGACTGGACCGTATCTATCCGTACCAGAACCGCGGATTGGCGCAACGCATCATCGAGCACGGCGGCGCACTGCTCACCGAGTACACTGCCCACACGCCCATCAGTGCCGGCAACTTTCCCGCCCGCAACCGCATCATCGCCGCCTTGGGCGACGGCACACTGGTGGTGGAGGCGGCACGCAAGGGTGGCGCACTGATAACGGCCGCCATAGCCGGTAGCTACAACCGCGAGGTGATGGCTGTGCCAGGACGACCCACCGACACCTATTCCGAAGGCTGCAACAGCCTCATCGTGGACCGTCGGGCCAGCATAGTGCGCAATGCCGACGACGTGGCGGACGTCATGGGCTGGCCGCGCTCGGAAACAACCTCGTCGGGGGTGCAACAGGAAATGTTTGTGCAACTGAGCAAAGAGGAGCAACGCATCGTCGACCTGTTGGTGGACCGCGACGTGATGCTGCTCGACGACCTGGCGGTGGCGTGCGGACAGACCCTGCCCCGCATGGCAGCCACGCTGTTGGAGATGGAGTTGCGCGGCTTGGTACAAGCGTTGCCGGGCGGTCGTTACCAGACGTTGCACAAAAAATAGTGGCGATTTCTGAACAGAAAAAGGAGCCGAGAGTCGTGTGGAATGACAAAAAAAATGTACATTTGCATTCTATTCATAACCCAACAGTATTGCTACCACGATGGAACAGATTGTCAAAGGCAAGATTTCACAAGTTATCGGTGCTGTGGTGGACGTCTATTTTGAAGACGAAGCCACGCTGCCCGACATTTATACAGCACTAAAAATCAAGCGTCCCGACAACACGGAGATTATCCTTGAGTGCCAGCAGGACATCGGCGAGAACACGATGCGCTGCATCGCCATGGACTCGACCGACGGTCTGCAGCGCGGCATGGAGGTGGAATCGCTGGGCGGTCCCATCTCGATGCCGGTGGGCGAAGACATCAACGGTCGTCTGTTCAATGTGATTGGTCAGACCATCGACGGTATGCCCGCCCCCAAGGGCACCAAACGTTACAGCATCCATCGTGAACCGCCCAAGTTCGAAGACCTGTCGACCAGCCAGGAAATCCTTTACACCGGTATCAAGGTGGTCGACCTCATCCAGCCCTTCCTGAAAGGTGGCAAGATTGGTCTCTTCGGCGGTGCCGGCGTGGGTAAGACGGTGCTGATCCAGGAGCTCATCAACAATATCGCCAAGAAATACAGCGGTATGTCGGTATTCACCGGTGTCGGCGAGCGTACCCGCGAGGGCAACGACCTGCTGCGCGAGATGATCGAGGCCGGCGTAATCCGCTACGGCGACGCGTTCCGCGAGAGCATGGACGCCGGCAGTTGGGATCTGAGCAAGATTGACCACGAAGCGCTGAAAGACTCGAAATGCACGATGGTGTTCGGTCAGATGAACGAGACGCCCGGCGCCCGTGCCCGTGTGGCACTGGCCGGACTGACCTTGGCTGAATACTACCGCGACGGCGACGAGAAGACCGGCGGCCGCGATATCCTTCTGTTCATCGACAATATCTTCCGTTTCACGCAGGCCGGTTCCGAGGTATCGGCCCTGTTGGGTCGTATGCCTTCGGCCGTGGGTTACCAGCCCACGCTGGCCACCGAGATGGGTTTGATGCAGGAGCGCATCACCTCCACCAAACGTGGTTCCATCACATCGGTGCAGGCGGTGTATGTGCCAGCCGACGACTTGACCGACCCCGCTCCCGCCACCACCTTTGCCCACTTGGATGCACAAACGGTGTTGAGCCGTAAGATTTCGGAGCTGGGTATCTACCCTGCTGTCGACCCGCTGGATTCCACTTCGCGCATCCTCTCGGTCGACGTGGTGGGCGAAGACCACTACAACACCGCACAGCGTGTGAAACAGATACTGCAGCGCTACAACGAGTTGCAGGACATCATCGCCATCCTCGGTATGGAGGAGCTGGGCGAGCAGGACAAACTGGTCGTGTCGCGCGCCCGTCGTGTGCAACGTTTCCTGTCGCAGCCCTTCTTTGTGGCCGAGGCTTTCACCGGACTGGAAGGTAAATTCGTCAACATCGAGGACACCATCAAGGGCTTCAAGATGATTCTCGACGGCGAGGTGGACTACCTGCCTGAGCAGGCTTTCCTGATGGTGGGCACCATCGACGAGGCTATCGCCAAGGGCGAGAAGATTCTTGCTGAAACGAAATAATAATGCGTAAATGTGCGAATGTGTCAATGTGTGAGTCGCAATCAAAACAAACACATTGACACATTAACACAACAACACATTCTACATTATGAAAGTCAAAATCACCAAGGCCGACGGTGAACTCTACGACGGAGAGGCCACGCTGTTGCAGATGCCCGGCGTGGACGGCCTCTTTGAGATGCTGGAACACCACGCACCGATTATTTCCGTTTTGAAGGCAGGGTCCATCCGACTGGTAGACACCGCCAACAGCACCCATCACTTCGACATCCGCGGCGGTGTGGTGAAAGGGAAAAACAACGAGGTGCTGCTGTTGGTACAGTAAGCAAAATGGTTATGGGTTATTGAGAAGCGAGGGTTGAAATTGAAAGGTGAAGATCAGCCGCTGGTCATCAGCAATGTCGCACTGGAGGGGAAACCCGTCGACATCGTGATTAACGATGGCATCATTGAGGCCATACACCCACACAATCCGCAACTTTCCATTCCCCATTCTCTGATTATCGACGCCAGCGGCAAGGCCGCTTTCCCCACTTTTGCCAACCTGCACACCCACGCCGCCATGACGCTGCTGCGGGGCTACGGCAACGATGTGCCCCTGCAAAGCTGGCTCAACGACTGGATATGGCCCAAGGAGAAGCTTCTCACCGACGAGCACATCTACTGGGGCGTGCGACTGGCCTGTCTGGAGATGCTGCGCAGCGGCACGACAGCCTTCGCCGACATGTATTTCTTTCTGCCCGCTGCAGCGCGGGCTGTCCACGACAGCGGACTGCGGGCCCTGCTGGGCGACAGCGTCTTTGGCGACGCGGAGGCGATGGCCGACGCCGCGAGCTACAAGGTGCCCGACTGGCAGGACGACCGGGTGCGTTACGCGGTGGCGCCCCACGCCATCTATAGCGTCTCGGAAACGGGGCTGCGACGAGTGGCGCACTACTGCAAGGCCAACAACCTTCTCTGCCACATCCACATGTCCGAGACAGCGGAAGAGGTAGCGAACTGCCTGCGGCAACACGGCTGCCGACCCTACGAATATCTGGAACGCATCGGTGTGCTGGAACAGCTGGATCACCGTATCATCGGCGCCCACAGCCTGCACCTCTCGCCCGAAGAGATGAGACTGATGGCCCGCTACGGCGTGGTGGCGGTACACAACCCCAACTCGAACCTCAAACTGGGCTCCGGTCACCAATTTCAATACAAGGAACTACGCCAAGCGGGCGTGCGCGTGGCGCTGGGCACCGACGGCTGTGCGTCGAACAACAACCTCGACATGCTGGAGGCCGCCAAAACCATGTCGCTGTTGCAGAAAGGCTGGCGCAACGACCCCACGGTGATGCCCGCCGCCGAGACACTGCAGGTGGCGTCACGTAACGGATTCGAAGCGCTGGGCATCAACGCCGGCGAGGTGGCGGTGGGACGGCTGGCCGACCTGATGCTGGTCGACCTGAACCATTGGGCCATGGTGCCCGACACCGACACCCGGGCCAACCTGCTCTATGCCGCCCACAGCGATGCGATTGACACGGTCATCTGCAACGGTCGTATCCTGATGCGCAACCGACAGGTAGCGGGCGAAGCGGAGGTGATCGCCGCCGTGAGACGCATTGCAAAGGAACTCCAGGTAACACAATGAACTAATTAGACCCATTGCTAATTAAGAAGCTGTTTAAGTTTGATTGATGAGTTTTATTATGGACATGGGCGAGCAGATTTTTTGCCTTTCCGATGGAACAATGGGGTTCCATTGTGACTGAGGAAAGGTGAAAATGATGCCGTTCATGTACTTTAAGTAAAACATTGAATTAAATTTAAACAGCTTCTAAATAACGAGAACAATGAAAAGGCTGACATACTGCATACTATTGCTGCTGACCCTGTCGGCCTGTCGACAGGGCGAGACGGACGGCAAAATGATATTCCGCTACAATGAGAGCGCCGGCATCAACACTCTCGACCCCGCCTTTGCCAAGGATCAGGCACACATCTGGGTGTGCAGCCAGCTCTACAACAGTCTGGTGCAGCTGGACACCAATCTGGAGGTGCAGCCTGCGCTGGCCAAACGATGGACCATCTCGCCCGACGGGAAAACCTATACCTTTATCCTGCGCGACGATGTGTGGTTCCACAAAAACGCGCTGCTGGGTCCTGACTCGACCCGAAGGGTAACGGCCGAAGACATGCGCTATAGTCTGCATCGCATCATCGACCCCAGCGTGGCGTCGCCGGGACGCTGGATTTTCAGCGAGGTGGCCGACGACGGTTTCCGTGTGGTCGACGACACCACCTTCCAAGTCATCTTGAAAGAACCGTTCGCGCCGTTCCTCAGCCTGCTGTCTATGCCCTACTGCTCGGCGGTGCCGCGCGAGGTGGTGGAGCATTATGGCGACGACTTCCGCAAGCATGCCTGCGGCACCGGTCCGTTCCAGCTGCAATGGTGGGAAGAGAGCGAGAAACTGGTGATGCGGAAAAACCCGCGATACTACGAATTCGACACCCTCAATGAAACCATCACCCGCCTCCCCTATCTCGACGCGGTGGCGGTGACCTTCATCATCGACAAGCAGACGGCTTTCCTCGAGTTCATCAAAGGCAATATGGACTTCATGAACTCCATCGACGCAGGCTACAAGGATGAGATTCTGACCCGCACGGGACAGCTGAAAACCAAATACGCCGACCGCATCGACATGGTCAGCACCCCCTACCTGAACACTGAATATCTGGGATTCCGCATGGACGGCAACAGCCAGGTGTTGCGTGACCGACGCATCCGTCAGGCCATCAACATGGGTTTCGACCGACGCAAGATGATGAAATACCTGCGCAACGGCGTGGGAACACCCGGCACACACGGCATCGTGCCCGTCGGCCTCCCCGGCGGTGGCAACAAGGGCTACGACTACGACGTGCCACGCGCCCTGCAGCTGCTCGAAGAGGCGGGTTATCCGCACGGCAAAGGACTGCCGACACTGGTGCTGTCCACCACGTCGAGCTATCTGGATCTATGCAAATACATCCAGCAACAGCTGGGACTCATGGGCGTGAAGGTGGAAATCGACGTGCATCCGCCGGCAGCACTGCGCGAAGCCATTGCGCAAGGCAAAACCGACTGGTTCCGCGGGTCGTGGGTGGCCGACTACCCCGACGCACAGAACTACCTGTCGCTGTTCTACTCGGGCAACTTCACCCCCAACGGACCCAACTACACCCATTTCTCGAACGCCCGATACGACGCACTCTATCGACGCGCATTGAAGGAGAGCGACGTGGAAACACGTCAGCGGCTCTATCAACAGATGGACAGTATCGCGGCGGTCGAAGCGCCCGTCATTGTGCTCTATTACGACCAAATACTGCACTTCACCCACAAGAATATCAATGGATTGCGCAGCAATGCGATGAACGCCCTCGACCTGCGTCGGGTGCGGAAAACGCTTTAAGTGGCGGAAAACGACCGCTATATAATTATTTTTATTATCTTTGCAAAGTAATATCATAGCCAAATAGTATACGTTGGCTTAATGACTACCATTAAACCAAGAACAAAAACCAAACACAACCATTATGAAAAAAATTACATTTATGGCCTTGCTGTCCGCGGCACTGCTGTGCAGCTGCGTCAAAAGCGACGACTTCGATGCCTTGGGGCACGATTTCGAGATTACGGGTCAGTTCCACCCCTCACTGGGTCTGCCCATCGGCTACAGCGAAATGGACATTGCCAACCTGCTGGGCACTTGGCAGGAGATTGGCGCCATCATGACCTGCGACCCCAACACCCAGTTCCTGTCGTTTGTCTATAGCGACACTTTCGACGGAACGCTGGACTTCCATTCGAAGAAAGGTTTGAAAACCAAATCCTCGTCGGACGACTCGGTCATTGTTGTCACACAGCACTTCCAGGGCTCCATCAACATCGACCTGTTCGACAAAGTCGACAGCGTCGACCTCATCGGTACCTATGTCACGCTGAACTCCTTCCTCAAAGCCTTCGGTAAACCCAACTCGCAGGCCCTGATGGAGCAGTACGGACTGCACCCCTACATCAACAACGTCCGCATCACGGTGGTGGGTATGCGTGGCAACACCATCCTGACACCCGTGGAGAGCACCGACTCTATCACGGTGCCTCAACTGGTTGCGGGTTGCAACCTGGTGTTGGCCGACAACGAAGACCTGAGCGACTGTCTGCGCACCAACCCCCGTTCCATCCGCTACGACATGGACCTGAATGTGGCCTACAGCGTGTCGGAGATGGAGGCGGCGCTGATCGACGACCCCAGCGGATTCATCTTGGACAGCATCATGCTTGACTCGCTGACCACCTCGACCACGGTCGAGGCCAACTTCCCGCTGCAGATCCAATCCAACGAATTCAAATATGAGATGGAAGTCGACATGCCCTTTGAAACCGTCGACTCGGCATTGGCCAGCTTCCGCGAGCGCATCAGCTTTGGCGACTCGGCCTATCTGGCGCTGCGCTTCGTGAACACCATGCCGCTGTCGTTCGACATGAACGACGTGTTGGTTGACGCCTACGGCATCCCGGTGCTCAACGCCCACGGTCAGCCGGCGCACCTCTACAGCACCACCGACCCCATCAAGTCCGCCACGCTGAAAGACACCGTCGTTGCCGGCTCGCACTACTACATTTCCAACGGCGTCCCCATCGAGTCTATCTTCAAGGTCAACATCTCCGACGCCAACCTCGACTGCATCCTCCGTACACGCAAGATGCGTATGACCATCTCCATCTCGTCGGGCACGACACCAGGCGGTTCAACGCCGCAGCACGTCACCATTCGCGCCAACGACAAGTTGCAGTCCTATCTCTACATTGTCACCAATCCCAGTACCATGCAATAACCAAAATAGGAGAACACAACCATGAAAAATACATTTCGTTTGACCATTGTATGTGCATTCCTGTTTTCGGTAATGCCTTTCGCACAGGTGAAAGCCCAGCACGAGCTGCCGTCCAATGAGTTGATGTATCACTCGTTCCGGCTGCCCCAAAGCAACCAGATCAACCCCGCCTTCTTCCCGCGCAACAACCTGGGCTACTTCACGCTGCCGCGCTTCAACGTCTCCTTCGGTCTGCCCATCCACTACAAAGACCTGGGTCTGAAATACAACCCCGTCACCGGCAAGACCGAGCTGAACATTGTCGACCTCCTCGACAAGATGGAAGTGGACAACCAGCTCAACTTCGACGTCAACTTTGACATTATCGGCTTCGGCTTCCGCGTCAACCGCATGTTCTTCACATTCGGTTCGTCGGTCTCCGTCAACGCCAATATCACCCTGCCCAAGGATGCCTTCGAGACCCTCACCGGCGACGGCGACAACCTGGTGGGGCCCGACAACGCCATGGATCTGGCCAGCGACGACTTCATCACGCTGAACAGCTACATGCGCTTCTCCGTGGGTGGCGGCTATGAATTCGAGCAGATACCGCTCACCGTGGGTGCCCATGTCAACATCCTCAACGGTATTGCCAACGTCAACACCAAAGAGACCGACATCAAGCTCTACTCGTCCGACCAGTACTACTCGTCGCTCATCGCCCTGATGGACTACAAAATCCAGTCGGCCGGTATTGCCACCTACAAGAATAGCAAAATCGAGACCTCGGGCACCCCATCGAACTGGGGCTGCACCTTCGACCTCGGTGCGCAGTACACCTATGAGGACTTCATCTTCTCCGCTTCGCTGATCGACGTGGGACCCGGCATCCACTGGAAACAGAACGTGACGAGCCACGCTCCCAAACAGAGCACCATCACCTTCTCGGGTATCGACATCACCACCATCATCTCGGGAGGCCAGTTCGACGAGACCTTTGCCGAGCGCTTCCGCGACTCGTTGACGCACGTCTACGAGATGAACGAGGAAGAGGGCGGCGACTTCTGGTTCTCGATCCCCACCAAGCTCAACCTCGGTGCCTCGTACACCTTCTGGAAAGAGCGTCTGCGCGCCGGATTCCTGTTCCACGGCCAGTGGGACAAAGGTCTCATCTCGCACGGCAACGCCAACAACCGCTTCCGTTTCAACACCACCCTGTCGATGACCGCCAACTTCGGCGACTGGTTTGAGGTGATGGTCGGCAACTCGCTGGTGTTCGACAGTAAGCGGGTGGACCTGATCAACCCCGGCTGCGGCTTCATCTTCACGCCCTTCAAGACCCTGCAGATCTACACCATGCTCGACTACATCTCGGACTTCTACGTCGTCGAATGCAAGAGCTTCAATATTTCGGCGGGCTTGAACCTTATGATGTTCAACCCCTCGCGTCCCAAAGAGGTAAGCGACATCCCCACCATCGTGCTTCCCGAAGCTTATGAGGAGGTGGCCGATGAAGATATCGAAGAAGAAATCGACCTCGCCGAAGAATAACAACAATACGAATTGGCCCAATTAGAAAAAACTAATTGGGCCAATTCTCCTCTATCCAATCTCCATTTACAACTTATTTATCACCCATGTCCAACATCGTAGCCATCGTCGGTCGCCCCAATGTGGGCAAATCCACGCTCTTCAACCGTCTTACAGGATCCCGCCAAGCCATCGTCGACGAGACCGCTGGTGTCACCCGCGACCGGCAATACGGCCATAGCGACTGGAACGGCAAACGTTTCTCCCTCATCGACACGGGCGGCTATGTCATGGGCGGCGACGACACCTTCGAGGCCGAGATCCGAAAACAGGTGTCGCTGGCCATCGACGAGGCCGATGTCATCCTCTTCCTCGTCGATGCGCGCGACGGTCTGTCGCCCCTCGACAACGATGTCGCCGCCATGCTGCGCCGATGCAAGAAAAAGGTGCTGCTGGTGGCCAACAAGGTCGACAACGCCAAAGAGATGGACAACTTGGCCGAGTTCTATCAGCTTGGACTGGGTGACCCCTACCCCATCGCCGGCATCTCGGGCAGCGGTACAGGCGACCTGCTGGATGCTGTCGTCGCCGACTTCACCGAGAACTACGACGACGAGACTTCGTCGCTGCCCCGCATCACCGTAGTGGGTAGACCCAACGTGGGCAAAAGCTCTTTCATCAATACCATCACCGGCACCGACCGCAACATCGTCACCCCCATCGCCGGCACTACACGCGACAGCATCTATACGCACTACAACCTCTTTGGATTCGACTTCAACTTTGTCGATACCGCAGGTCTGCGCAAGAAACAGAAGGTCAGTGAAGACCTGGAGTTCTACTCCGTCATGCGCTCCATCCGCGCCATCGAAAACAGCGACGTTTGCATCCTCATGCTCGACGCCTCGCAGGGTATCGAACAGCAGGACTTGAACATCTTTTCGCTTATCCAGCGCAACAAGAAGGGTTGCGTCATCGTGGTCAACAAATGGGATCTCGTCGAAAAGGACACCCACACCCACCGCGAGTTTGAGACCTTAATCCAGGAGCGCATCGCCCCCTTCAACGATGTGCCCATCATTTTCACCTCCGTCATCAACAAACAGCGCATCTTCAAAGTGCTGGAGATGGCACGTCAGGTCTACGAAGCGCGGTCGCGCCGCATATCCACGGCGACGCTCAACGACGCGCTGCTGCCCATCGTCAAGGAGCAGAACCCGCCGCCCGCCGTCAAAGGCAAATGGATTAAGATCAAATACGTCACCCAGCTGCCCACGGCCTATCCGCAGTTCGTCTTCTTTTGCAACCTGCCGCAGTACATCCGCGACCCCTACCGTCGCTACGTCGAGAACAGAATGCGCGAGCTATGGGACTTCCACGGCGTGCCCATCGACATCTTCTTCCGCGAGAAATAAGATAGGATTTGCAAACACAAAGAGACAGAAAGCGGTGGAAGTTCCACCGCTTTTGTTTTTTCAGTGAAAATCATTAAATTTGCAACGAAAAAACAATCAAACAATATGGCAAAAGTGATTGACATGTTCCCTGAAAATGGCAATGGGGAAGAATTGGACGCTATTCAGAATTTTAAAACGCTGCTGCGTGCAGTGGTCGATGGCGACAAAGAGGCTATCGAAGAGTTACGATCCCAGCTCGACATGTGGGACAAAATAGACATCTTAGAGAATAGTGATGACGAGGATGAGGACAATGATGATTGGAGTGGCGAGGAGGGCGACGCAGACCCTACGAGACTCAACGCCCAGATGACACTGCCGCGCGAGAATGTCAAGGAGCTGCATCTGCGCATCAAGCTCAACGATACCGACCTGAAGATATGGCGCGAGGTGAAGGTGCCGTCGAACATCAGCCTTGAAGGACTGGCCAAGGTGTTGATCGATGTGATGGGATGGGAGCACGAGCACCTCTACCAGTTCGAGATCAACAAAGAATTTTACGAATTGAGAATGAAAGACGACATCTTCGCATCCTTCAGTCGCGCAATAAAACATGACATCACACAGTATACGCTGTCAGACGTACTTAGCGAGAAAGGCAAGCGTATCCGGTTCGATTACGACTTTGGTGACAGCTGGGAGCACGACGTGTGGATCAAAGGTGAGCGCGAGTATGCCGATGGCGAGAAGCCTGTCATCATGTGCGTCAAAGGGCAAGGGGCCTGTCCTCCGGAGGATTGCGGCGGAGTGTGGGGTTATGCCGACCTACTCGAGCTGCGGAGCAAGAAGCGCCTGACGGCTGATGAAAAAGACCGTCTGGACTGGTACGGGATGCTCGAAGACTTCGACCCCGACTATTTCGACAAAGAAGATGCCGACGACTGTCTGGGATATTGGTCTGACAAAATTTGAAGCATGCGGGACTGTGGCGTGAAGCAAGCAGCCGGTGGCTGCATGCGATAGCAAAGCGGAGAACGGCAGCCTTGCGGTGCCGGGACTGCCGTGATGCAGTTCTCCGCCGCTCCGGATACGGCGGCTGCAGATTTCCTTGAAATGAAGCATTAGAAAGCGGTGGAGGTTCCACCGCTTTTGTTTTTTCAGTGAAAATCATTAAATTTGCAACGAAAAAGAAGAAATCAACCACTATCTATTTTTCTCTACCCCTATGGCCGAAAGACATCTAATAAGAAACAGTACAACGGAGTTCCTTATCTTTCAAATTGAGAATAAGGAGCAAGGCATAGAGGTGATGTATGCCGACAAGACCATCTGGTGCACGCAGAAAGCGATGGCGGCACTCTTCGATGTGGGAGTGCCCGCCATCAGCAAGCATCTAGCCAATGTGTTTGAGACAGGTGAACTGAAAGAGGAAGCAACTATTTCCAAAATGGGAACAGTTCAGCAAGAAGGGAACCGTGACAGCTGAAGAAGCCAAGGAACATGCGGAAACGGAATTCGAGAAATACCGCATCGTGCAAGACCGTTTGATTCAAAGCGACTTCGACAGATATCTCGGGGCCTTGCCATTTGAGGGGGAAGATTCTTTGATAACAGGTTAGTCATTTTTAACCAAGGCGTTATCAATAACTATGTAATTAGAAATTAGTTTTATTCGATAGATTTGTCATTTCACTTAACAAACAGAAAAAAAGGTTCTTCCGACAAATGCGTAGGTGAGATGCAATAAAAGAAGCTGGCATTTCGTATTGTGAATGGAAAAAAAGTACGGAAGGAGCCCTTGCCCGATGCGGTGCAGGTTTACGACCACTTCCATATCATAAAGCTGATGAACGACAAATTGGACAAGGTCAGCCGCGACACATACAACCAAGAAACCGACGAGAACAAACGCCGCCTGATCAAAGGCCAGCGGTGGCTGTTGCTGGCCAACGGCGACAACCTGAGCGACTCTGCTGAATCCAGGCTCTACAAGGCTCTTGACATCAACCGCCCACCGGCCACCGCATACTACCTCAAGGAATCTCTGCGCCGTGT
>JAFSYK010000018.1 GCA_017449975.1 Bacteroidales bacterium | reverse complement strand
GGGACAAGATGCTGAGTGGAAAAGTAATGATGGGGGCGGTAATGGAGGCCAGCACGGTTGTGGGCGTACACAGGGGTACGCCCGTACGGATATACGGCGAGAGACAGCGTGGGAAAACAATGATGGGTGCGGTAATGATGGACTGGGCAGCTGCGGGCGTACACGGGGGTACGCCCGTACGGATATACGGCGAGAGACAGCGTGGGAAAACAATGATGGGTACGGTAATGGGGACCAGCACGGCTGCGGGCGTACACGGGGGTACGCCCCTACGATGATGGTGTTTTTGCTGCTGCTTTGGGGCTCGGTACACGCACAGCCCCTGCGGACGGGGGCGGAGATGCTGATGAGCGAGCCCTCGCAGCTTTCGACTCTCAACGCTCAATTCTCAACGCTCAATTCTCAACTCTCGGATCTCCATTTTGCTGTTGTGGCTAACCAGACCTCTGTTGTGGGCGATGTCCACTTGGTGGACACGCTGATTCGGACGGGGGTGCGGGTGACTAAAATCTTTTGTCCCGAGCATGGGTTCCGTGGCACGGCGGCGGCGGGGGCGCATGTGGACAACAGCGTCGACGCGCAGACGGGCTTGCCCATCATCTCGCTTTATGGCAAGAACAAGAAGCCTACACAGGAACAGCTGGCCGACGTCGACTGTGTCCTCTTCGACCTGCAGGATGTGGGCTGCCGTTTCTACACCTATCTCTCCACGCTGCACTACGTCATGGAGGCCTGCGCCGAGAAGGGCATCCCCCTCGTCGTACTCGACCGCCCCAACCCCAACGGCCACTATATCGATGGGCCGGTGCTCGACACCACCCGCTACCGTTCCTTCGTGGGTATGCACCCTGTGCCGGTGGTCTACGGCATGACCATCGGCGAATACGCGCGGATGATCAATGGCGAGGGCTGGCTCAAAGGCGGCATCCAATGTCGCCTCACCGTCGTCCCCCTGCAGGGCTACCGGCGCGACAGCGTGGGCTATGTGCTGCCCGTGGCGCCGTCGCCCAACCTGCGCAACGTCCATGCCGTCGGCCTCTACCCCAGCCTCTGCTATTTTGAGGGCACCCATTGTGGCGTGGGCCGCGGCACCGACTGGCCGTTTGAGATCGTCACCTACGGCGGCGACACCCTCGACCTGCGGGACTACGACGTACGCGACGGCATAGACCTCTGGCCGCTGATGGAGCTATACCGCCGTGTGCCGAAAGGCAAATTCTTTTTGAAGAACAACTTTTTCGAGAAGCTCGTCGGCACCGACGCGTTGCGCCGACAGCTGGAACAGGGGCTCAGCGAAGCGGAAATCAAAGCCACCTGGCAACCCGGTCTTGACGCCTTCCGTCGCATCCGAGAGAAATATCTGCTTTATCCTGATGGAAGGGAGTAATGGCAGGAAGTTAAACTGGGAGTTATGCCAGCGGTGCTGGCGGGAAGTTAAGCACTTCGTTTTTCTGGGGTTATTGAGAGTCAGCATCTTTGATGCTGCGGAAAAACCGTCATTTGCTGAAAAAGAGCGATTTATTTTACTATTCCACCGTAATCTCGGTGACGAAGAGCCACGCCTGTTCGCCGGCGCTGATGTGCCAGTCGGGCAGCTTGCCGAAGTTGGTGCCCGTCACCTTGATGTATTTGGCGCGAATCGGGTTGATTTTCACCACTCCGAAGAAATGGGTCACACTCTCCTCCTGACGGCTCTGCACAGGCTGGAACGTGGTGTTCTGCACCTCGCCGTAGGGCTTCCAGCTCTTGCCGTCGAGGCTGTACTCCACCTTGACGCTTTTGGGAAAGAAAATCCACGAGCGCATATTCTCCAGACAGTTCAACCCCACCACACTTATCATCTTCTCCTTGTCGAGCTCCACCACAGCCACCATGTCGCCCGTCCAGCCCTGCCAGCCGCCAATACGGTAGTTGGCGTTGCCACAGATATTATCCACCATGCCTTCGGGGCCGTTCTCCGTGTACTGCGGCGCCGGCTGCGTGAGGTAGGTGACGTGCTTGTCGGTGGCGGTGCGCACCTCGGTATGGCGCACCGGCTGTGAGGGAAGTCGTCCCTCCCACTGCGCGCTGGTATCCGACACCTTGTCGCGCTCGCTCTGCATACGCCAGTCGTCAAAGACCGGGCAGGGGGTGATGCGGAGGGAGTCGGGAAAATTGAGAATTGAGAATTGAGAATTGAGAATTGGGAATGTCGAGGTTTTGAAAATCGGCGTGGTTTTCACCCATTGGCCGCTGCCGGGGCACACCTCGTACATACCCAGCGAAGCCAGCACATACCAAGCGCTCATCTGGCCACAGTCCTCGTTGCCGCAGAGACCGTCGGGCTTAGAACTGTAGAGTTCGTTGAGTATCTTGTGGACATATTTTTCCGTCTTCTCGGGCTGTCCCAGCAAGGTGTAGAGCCACGCGGCATGATGGCTCGGCTCGTTGCCGTGGGCATACATGCCGATGAGACCCGTCACGTCGGCCTGGTCGCGGCCGCTCATGGCGTTGTGACCCTCAAAGAGGCTGTCGAGGAAAGCGATGGCCTTCTCCTTGCCACCGATATGCTCCACCCAGGCGTCGATATCGTGCGGCACATAGGTGCTGTACTGCCAGCTGTTGGCCTCGGTGAAGTGGTTGTTGACCTCGGTGGGGTCGAAAGGGGTAAGCCAAGCGCCGTTGCGTTTGGGGTGGGCGAAGCCGTCGCTGTCAATGATATTCTGCCAACTTTGGCTGCGGACCCAATAGGTGCGTGCGGTAGCGCTGTCGCCCGCCAGCTCCGCCATCTGGGCGATACACCAGTCATCGTAGGCGTATTCCAGCGTCTTGCTGACGCTCTCGTTGTCGGTTTCGGAAGAGAGGTAGCCCTGCTCGGCGTAGGCGCGCTGCTCGGCGGTACGGTTGCTGGTGGCCACCATGGCGGCCAGCAGCTGTTGCGGCGTGTAGCCCGCCAGTGTGCCGTCTGCCTCGTGCAGATGGATATAGGCCTCGAGCATCATGGGTATGGCGTGGTAGCCTATCATGCAGTGCGTCTCGTGGCTCGCCAGCTCCCACATGGGCAGCTCGCCACCCTGCTCGTAGTTCCTCATGGCGGTATAGACGAAGTCCACCGTGCGCTCCGGCTCCAGCTGCGTCAGCAGCGGATGCAGGGCGCGGTAGGTGTCCCACAGCGAGAAGACAGTATAGACCTCACGACCGCTGTCGGCGGTGTGTATCTGGTTGTCGGTGCCACGGTAACGGCCGTCGACATCGCTCCAGAGGTAGGGCGCGGTCATGCAGTGGTACAGTGCGGTATAGAAGCAGCTTTTCTGCTCCTTGGTGCCGCCCTCCACGCGCAACTTGCCGAGGGCAGCCTCCCAAGTGCTGTCGGCACCCTTGCGGGCGGCGTCGAAATCGCTGTATTCGGCAGCTTGCAGGTTGTTGACGGCACCCTTGATGTCCACGCCGCTGATGGCCACCTGCAGCTCCAGCTGCCGTGACCCCTCGGGCAGCCGCACCAGCGCCTGTGTGGAGTCGGCATTGAACAGCACATCGGTGAGGTCGACATTGCCACGAATGGCGAAATGCAGGTGCTGGTCGGGGTTCCAAGCCGCACTCTCGCGCCAGCCCACCAGCATGCCGTCGCGCAATAGTATCTTGCCGCTGAGCAGCACATCACGGTGGTGCAGGTCGATGACGACAGCATTGTCTGTGCCATCGGCATAGGTGTAGCGGTGATAGGCCACACGACGGTCGGCGGTCAGCTCCACCTGCGTGCCGTCGCGGTCGAGCAGCACTTTGTAGTAGCCAGCCTGCGCCGTCTCATTCTTATGACTAAAATGACTTTTGTAGGAATCTCGTAACTGACCACTGACCACTGACCACTCACCACTCACCGGCATCAGCAACAGGTCGCCGTAGTCTTCGCAGCCGGTGCCGCTGAGGTGGGTGTGGCTGAAGCCATAGAGGGTGTCGTCGCTGTAGTGGTAGCCGCTGCAGCCGTCCCAGCCTTCGAGGCGTGTGTCGGGGCCGGGCTGTATCATGCCGAAAGGCACGATGGCCGCCGGCGTGGTGTGACCATGCCCGTCGGTACCCACCAAGGGGTTGACATAGCCGGTCAACGCACGGCCGCCGCAAGCGACGAAAAGGAAACTAAAAACTAAAAGCGTAATAAGGAAAAGGGGAACTCTTTTCATACTTCGGGGGTGCTATGAAGTTATTTTTCTAGATTATCTTGGACTTCTAGAGTCTAGACCATCTAGATTTTCTAGAATTTCCAGACTATCTGCTACTGCCCATTTTTACCAGGGCCGCAGCGCCGAGGATAGCCACCTCGTTGGCGCGGAGCTCGCTCATACGTATCTGGCAGCTGCCAGCATAGATATTGAGCAGGTACTTCTCGAAAGCCGCGCGCAGCGGTTTCAGCAGCGGATCGCCCACCTGGGCGGGGCCGCCCATGAGGAAGATGGCCTCGGGAGCCGAAAAGGTGACGCTGTTGGCCATAGCCAGACCCAGCTGGTCGCCCACGGTCTCCCAGGTCTTCAACGCCACGGGGTCTCCCTGATGCGCCAACTCGCCAATCATCTTGCTGGTGACATCGGCGGTCACGGGGACACCCTTCAGCTCGCAATAGGTCTGCACGATGCCGCGCGCCGACGTGTAGGTCTCCAGACAGCCCTCGCGGCCACACGAACACTTGCGGCCGTGCGGGACAAGGATATTGTGACCCAGCTCACCGGCGCCGCCGGTGCTGCCATGCACCAGCTTGCCGTCGACCACGATGCCGCTGCCTACGCCCGTGCCGAGGGTGAACATGATGAAATGCTGCATGCCCTTGGCGCCACCGTAGACATATTCGCCATAGGCGGCGGCGTTGGCGTCGTTGCTCAGCACCACCGGCACATCCCTGTACTTGTGTATCTCCTTGCCGAAATCGAGCACGCCTTTGATGGTCAGGTTGGGGGCGTTGTCGACGCAGCCCGTATAATAGTTGCCGTTGGGGGCACCGATACCGATGCCCGCCACAGACGATGCACCCACCTCCTGCATCAGCTCCTCCACCATCTGCATCATGGTGGCGATATAAGGTGCCAGCTCCGTGTAGGCGTTAGTGGGATAATGCCGACGCGCTGCGATGCGGCCGTTCTCGTCAACGATGCCGAGGTCGGTATTCGTACCTCCGATATCAACTCCGATGGTGTAGGTCATGGGGTGGAAGGGCTTGAGGGTTAGAGGGTTGAAGAGTTCTAGATTTTCTAGATTTTCTAGAATTTCTAGATTTACTCTACCGTTACGCTTTTGGCCAGGTTGCGAGGCTGGTCGACGTTGCGGCCCTTGGCGACGGCCACATAGTAGCTCAGCAGCTGCAGCGGGATGACGGCCAGCAGCGGCACGAAGCAGTCGCGCGTGTCGGGAATCTCGAAGCAGTAGTCGCTCATCTCCTTGACGGTCTTGTCGCCGTGGGTCACCACAGAGATAATCTTGCCCTTGCGCGACTTCACCTCCTGAATGTTGCTGATGACCTTCTCGTACATACCGCGCTTGGGGGCGATGACCACCACCGGCATCTCCTCGTCGATGAGGGCGATGGGACCATGCTTCATCTCGGCGGCGGGATAACCTTCGGCGTGGATATAGCTGATCTCTTTCAACTTCAGCGCGCCCTCCAGTGCCACGGGATAGTTGTAGCCGCGGCCCAGATAGATGAAATTGCGGGCGTAGGTGAACATCTGCGCAAACTGGTCGATATGCTTGTTGTGGGCCAGCGTCCACTGCATCTTGTCGGGAATCTGCTGCAGTTCGTCGACGAGCATGTGGAACATCTCGTCGCTCAGCGTCTTTTTCTCCTTGGCGATGGCGAGGCCGAGCAGCGACAGCGTGATGACCTGGCCTGTGAAAGCCTTTGTCGACGCCACGCCGATCTCGGGACCCACATGCAGGTAGGTGCCGCTGTCGGTGGCGCGGGCGATGCTGGAGCCTATCACGTTGCAGATACCATAGCAGAAAGCGCCATGTTCCTTGGCCAGCTGGATAGCGGCCAGGGTGTCGGCGGTCTCACCCGACTGCGACACGGCGATCACCACGTCGTCGGGGAAGATGACGGGGTTGCGGTAGCGGAACTCCGAGGCATACTCCACCTCGACGGGAATCTGTGCCGCCTCTTCGATGAAATATTTGCCGATGAGTGCCGAGTGCCACGAGGTGCCACAGGCACAGATGATGATGCGGCGGGCGTTGAGGAACTTCTCCTTATGGTCGGTGATACCCGAGAGGAACACATCCTTCTCCACCACGTTGAGACGGCCACGGATGCAGGTGCGCAGCGCGTTGGGCTGCTCCCAGATTTCTTTCAGCATGAAGTGGGGGAAACCGCCCTTCTCCAGCTGGTCGAGGTTTATCTGCAGCGTTTGGATCTGCGGTGTCTGCTTCACACTAGAGAGATTGGTGATATCCATGCGGCCGGTGCGGTCCATGATGGCGATCTCCTCGTCCTTCAGGTAGACCACCTGGTCGGTGTATTCGACGATGGGGGTGGCGTCGCTGCCCAGGATAAACTCGGGCTTGCCGTCGTCGGTCTTGCCCACGCCGATAATCAGCGGGCTGCCCTTGCGGGCGCAGATCAGCTGGTCGGGGTTGCGCTTGTCGAGGATGGCGATGGCGTAGGCGCCGACCACACTCTTCAGTGCCAGCTGCACGGCAGTGTAGAGGTCGCAGTCGTGGTCCACCTGCATGTACTCCACCAACTGCACCAGCACCTCGGTATCGGTGTCGCTGCAGAAAGTCAGGCCGTGGTTCTCCATCTCGGCACGCAGCGATTTGTAGTTCTCGATGATGCCGTTGTGCACCAGCGCCAGGTTCTTGCTCTGCGAGTAATGGGGGTGGGCGTTGGTAGTATTGGGCTCACCGTGCGTGGCCCAGCGGGTGTGGGCGATGCCGATGGTGCCCGTCGTATCCTTGTCGGCACAGAGGGCTTCCAGTGCAGCCACCTTGCCTTTGGCTTTGTTGACCGAGAGCACGCCGTCGGCGTTGATCAGTGCCACGCCGGCCGAGTCGTAGCCACGGTATTCCAAACGATGCAGGCCTTTAATCAAGATGGGGTAAGCCTGCTGCTCCCCGAGGTATCCAACAATTCCGCACATAGTTTTTTTGGGTTTGAGGGTTGAAGGTTGGAGGTTTCTAGAGATTCTAGATTTTCTAGAGATTCTAGATTTTCTAGATTATCTGGAGCTTCTAGATCATCTAGATCATCTAGATTTTCTAGGGACCTTTAAACTTCCTTTTATCTTTAACCTTTCAACTTTCTTTTATCATTAAACTTTAAATTCTTTCAATTTTAAACTATCAGAGGCTCCAGGTGGCTCCATCTTTGCCGTCTTTGACGGTGACGCCCAGCTCCTTCAGTCCGTCGCGGATGCGGTCGCTGGTGCCCCAGTCCTTGTTGGCCTTGGCCACGGAGCGCATGTCGAGAATCATATGCATCAAGCCGTCGACGAGGCCGCTGTTGTCGCTGCTGCTCTCGTCGCGCATGCCGAGGATGTCGAACAGGAAGGTGTCGAACACATCCTTCAGCTCGTCGATGTCGGCCTGCGACAACTTCAGATGACCGTCGGCGGCGCCGTTGATTACCTTGGCGGCGTCGAACAGGTGACCGATGACGATGGGGGTGTTCAGGTCATCGTTCATCGCGTCGTAGCAACGCTGACGGAGTCCCGACACGTCGGACTTGTCAGACTTGTCGGACGCGCTAATCCTCGACAGCGACTTGTAGGCTTCCAGCAGTCGGGCGTAACCCTTTTCGGCGGCCTGCAGCGCCTCGTTGCTGAAATCGACCGTCGAGCGGTAGTGGGCCTGCAGAATGAAGAAGCGAATGGTCATCGGGCTGTAGGGCTGTGCCAGCATCTCCTCGCCCGTTTCGGGATGTTTGTGGCTGCCGTTGAAGAACTCGTCGAGGGTGATGAAGTTGCCCAGCGACTTGCCCATCTTCTTGCCGTTGATGGTGATCATATTGTTGTGCATCCAGTAGTGGCACGGGCCGTGACCCGTCACCGCCGTCTGCTGCGCCATCTCGCTCTCGTGGTGCGGGAAGACGAGGTCCATGCCGCCGCCGTGGATGTCGAACTGTTCGCCCAGGTACTTGGTGCCCATGGCCGTGCACTCGGTGTGCCAGCCCGGGAAGCCGTCACTCCAGGGCGAAGGCCAGCGCATGATGTGTTCGGGGGAAGCCTTCTTCCAGAGGGCGAAGTCGCCCGAGAAGCGTTTCTCATCCTGTCCGTCGAGGTCGCGCGTGGTGGCCAGCATCTCCTCGATGACGCGGCCGCTCAGACGGCCGTACTGGTGGGTCTGCTCCTGGTATTTGCGCACGTCGAAATAGACGCTGCCGTTCGACTCGTAGGCCAGGCCAGCCTCCATAATCTTCTTCACCAGCTCGATCTGTTCAATGATGTGGCCGCTGGCGTGGGGCTCGATGCTGGGACGAAGTACCCCCAACTTGTCCATGGCGGCATGGTAGCGGTTGGTGAAATACTGCGCCACCTCCATCGGCTCCAGCTGTTCCAGGCGCGCCTTCTTAGCAATCTTGTCCTCCCCTTCGTCGGCGTCGTTCTCGAGGTGGCCCACATCGGTGATGTTGCGCACATAGCGCACCTTGTAGCCGATATGCTGCAGGTAGCGGAACACCACGTCGAACGTGATGGCCGGACGGGCATGGCCCAGATGGGCGTCGCCATAGACGGTGGGACCGCAGACATACATGCCCACATGGTCGGCAGTCAAGGGTTTGAAAAGTTCTTTGCTATGGGTTAGCGTATTATAGATAAGCAACGGTTGCATAGTTAATAATATTTCATTTGCAAATATACGTTTTTTTCGTATCTTTGAAACATCAAGAATACAATAAATAATATTAAATCAAATAACAATCAAATAATTATCATTTCAAATGAAAGTATTAGTTCTCAACTGCGGAAGTTCGTCGATCAAATATCAGCTGGTCGACATGGCAAACAACGCCCAGGTGATGGCCAAGGGTCTGCTGGAGCGCATCGGTCTGGAAATGGGTGAGTTCACCCACAAGTGGAATGGTCAGAAGCACTACGAGCAGGTGCCTATCCCCGACCATACCGCCGGTATCAAGATTGTCCTCAATGCCCTTGTCGACAAGGAGATGGGCGTTATCAAGGATTTCAAAGAAATCGGTGCTGTCGGCAACCGCATCGCCCACGGTGGCGAGGCTTTCGACAAGAGTGTTATCGTCACCGACGAGGTGATCGAGAAGATCAAGGGCCTCACCCACCTCGCTCCGCTGCACACCCCCGGCAACCTGGCGGGCATCTATGCCATGCGCGAGGTGCTGCCCGGCGTGCCGCAGGTGGCTGTGTTCGACACCGCCTTCCACAGCACGCTGCCGCCGAAGAGCTACCTCTACGGTCTGCCCTACGAGTACTACACGAAATACGGCGTGCGCCGCTACGGTTTCCACGGCACCAGCCACAAGTTTGTCGCCGAGAAGGCCGCCAAGATGATTGGCCGCGACTGGAACGACCTGAAGATTATCTCCTGCCACCTCGGCAGCGGTGCCAGCATCTGCGCCATCGACCACGGCAAGAGCTTCGACACCACCATGGGTATGACGCCCCTCGAGGGCCTCATCATGGGCAGCCGTCCGGGCGACGTCGACCCCGGCGTCATCGAGTTCCTTATCAAGAAGGAAATCGTTGAAAACGGCAAAGACTGGAAAGACATCACCAAGATCCTCAACAAGCAGAGCGGTCTCATCGGCATCAGCGGCGACAAGCAGGATATGCGCGACATCCGCGCCGGTCGCGACGCCGGCGACGAGCGTGCCACCTACGCCTTCGACATGTTTGCCCAGCGGGTGAAACGCTACATCGGCGGCTACATGGCCGAGATGGGCGGCTGCGACCTGCTGCTCTTCACCGGCGGCATCGGCGAGAACGCCTGGTTCATGCGCCGTCCCATCCTGGAGAATATGGAGTGCCTCGGCATCGACATCGACTTCTCGAAGAACGACAACGTCATGGGCGAGGACATCATCCTCAGCACCCCGCAGTCGAAGATGGCAGTCGTCGTGGTGACCACCGACGAGGAATACGTCATCGCCAGCGACACCTACCGCTTGGTGAAGTGAGAATTGAAAGTTTCTAGAAAAACTAGATAATCTAGAAAATCTAGAGATTTTAGAGATTCTAGCTTCCCCATGCCCCTTGCCAGAACAATCCTTTTGCTGCTGTGCCTCGCCGTCGGTCTGACGGCAGGGGCACAGCAGTATTCTTCTGACAACCGCAAAGCGGTACGTCAGTTCGAGAAGGCGCAGCAGTACCTGCAGCAGTCCGACGCCAGTCGTGCCGAACAGGCGCTGGCCGCCGCCCTCGAGGCCGACCCCGCCTTTGCCGAGGCGCATCTCTCGCTGGGCGACCTGCTGTTCGACCAGCGGCGCTACAGCGACGCCGTGGCACACTACGACTGCTTCCTGCAACTCGACCAGCGTCACAAACGCTGGCGGGCCGACGCCGAGCGCAACAAGGGCGTCGCCCTGTTCCGGCTGGAGGCCCTGGCGCATCCCGTCGACTTCCAGCCCGTCAACCTGGGCTCCGCCGTCAACACTGCCGACGACGAATACCTGCCGGCCGTCACCGCCGATGGCAAGACGCTGATCTTCACCCGTCGCAGTCCGCGCACCGCCGCCACCACGGCACAGACCCCCGAAGAGGAGGATTTCTACCTCTCACGGCTCGACGACAACGGCCGGTGGAGCCAAGCGACGCGCATGCCGGCACCCGTCAACAGCACCGACAACGAAGGGGCGCAGTGCCTCTCCTACGACGGTCGCATCATGCTCTTCACCGCCTGCGGCCGACGCGACGGGGCGGGACGCTGCGACCTCTACCGCAGCGTGTGGCACGGCGACCAGTGGGGCAAGCCGCGCAACATGGGACCCGCCGTCAACACCGGCAACTGGGAGGCGCAGCCGGCGCTGTCAGTCGACGGACAGACGCTCTATTTCGTCAGCGACCGTCCCGGCGGCTACGGCGGCACCGACATCTGGATGTGTCGTCGCAACGACGGCGCCTGGAGCACGCCCGAGAACCTGGGACCCACCGTCAACACCGCCGGCAACGAGGCGGGACCGTTCATCCACTACGACAACCAGACCCTCTACTTTTCCTCGACGGGCCACACCGGCATGGGCGGCAGCGACCTCTTCGTCTGCCGACGCCAGGCCGACGGCAGCTGGAGCGAGCCCGAGAACCTGGGCTATCCTATCAACACCGCCAACGACGAGAGCCGGCTGGTGGTGAGCGCCGACGGACGCACCGCCTACTTCGCCTCCGACAACCTGGGCGGCATGGGCAAGAACGACATCTACTGCTTCGAACTGCCCGAGCCGCTGCGCGCCACCGCGGTGGTCTGCGCCGAAGCCATCGCCACCGCCGACACGCTGCAGGTGGGACAGTCTGTCACACTGGAGAACATCTTCTTCCGCAGCGGCAGCGCCACCCTTTACGAGGAGTCGCTGGTCGAGCTGGACAAGGTGGCGGAGCTGCTCCGCAGCGCCCCCACCCTACGTATCGAGCTGGAGGGACACACCGACAACGTGGGCTCCAGCCAGTCCAACCAGACGCTCTCCGAGCAACGCGCCAAGGCGGCCTACGACTACCTGCTGCAGCGCGGCATCGACGCCAGCCGTCTCAGCTACAAAGGCTATGGCGAAAGCCAGCCCTTGGCTCCCAACGACAGCGAAGAGGGCCGCAGACAAAACAGAAGAACCGTATTCACAGTGGTAGAGAAATAGGAGAAATAAGACGAATAGGACCAATTGGACTAATTAGACCAATAAGACTAACAAGACCCATAACCCATAACCCTTTAAACCCATGAAAAAAGTTGTAGTCCTTACCGGGGCGGGCATCAGTGCCGAGAGCGGCATCAGCACCTTCCGCGACAGCGACGGTCTCTGGGAGCAGTACCGTGTGGAGGATGTCGCCACCCACGACGCCTACCTGCGCAACCCCAAGCTGGTGCTCGATTTCTACAACGAGCGCCGTCGCCAGCTCTTCCAAGTGCAGCCCAACGAGGCACACCGTCAGCTGGTGCGGCTGGAAGAGCGCTACGACGTGCATATCGTCACCCAGAACATCGACAACCTGCACGAGCAGGCGGGGTCGTCGCAGGTGCTGCACCTGCATGGCCTGCTGACACAGGCACGCAGCGACCGCGACGACAACCTCATCGTCGACATCGGCGACCGCGACATACACCTGGGCGACAAAGCGCCCGACGGCGCGCAGCTGCGCCCCCACATCGTCTGGTTTGGCGAGGCGGTGCCCAACATCGAACCCGCCACCGAGCTCTGCGAGAAGGCGGACATCTTCATCGTCGTGGGCACCTCGCTCAACGTCTACCCGGCTGCGGGACTCATCCACTACGTGCCGCGCAGCAGCCCCTGCTATCTTGTCGACCCCAAAGCCGTGTCGGTGTCACGACCCGTCACCACCTTCGCCGAGAAAGCCACCACCGGAGTAAAAAAAGTAGTAGATGAACTGATGAACCAATAAGACCAATTAGACCAATTAGACTAATTAGACTAATTGGACCAATAAGACTAATTAGACCAATCAGACCAAGAAATCAACCCTCAAACCCTTTAACCTTTTTCCCCATGAAAAAAATTACTTTTCTTCTTTTGACCGTTGCCGCTTGGATGGGTGTCCAGGCGCAGAACGTCACCTATCTTCACAACGGCGTCGCCTATGGCGAGAACGACACCATCGAGTGTACGCTGTCCCACGGCGTGATGCTCGAGCTCGACGGCTTCGGCGTCACCAACAACGGTGACCGCGAAGCCCACCTTATTTATATGGCGACGTATGTCGAAGGCAACGAGAACATCACCGTCGGCGGCATCTGCATCGCCGGTGGACAGTGCACCTCGGGCAATACGTCGACAGACTTCTATGTCAGCGGCAACAGTACCTACGACGACATCGCGCTGGAGATGATGGTCCCCGACGAGGTGGACAACGGCGACTATGCGCTGTTCCGTCTCAATGTGGTCGATGCCGACATGCTGCGCAAGGACGCCGTGCCCTACACCTGGCTGCGTGTGCGCTGCAACACCAGCGGCATCCAGGCCGCCCAGACGCTGCCGCTGCAGGTCTACCCCAACCCGGCCACCGACCGCTTCGTCGTCGAAACCGGCAACCTGATGCAGGACGCCACGCTGCAGGTCTACAACGCACAGGGACAGCTGGTGCTGACGCAGCCCGTACAGGGTGCCTCTTGCACCGTCAATGCCGCACAGTGGGCCGCCGGCGTCTACCAGTGCCAGCTGATTAGCAACGGCCGCGTCGCCGCCACCGCCACCGTGGTGAAATAACAGCAACCGAAAGCCCATAAAATAGAAAACACCTGCAAAACTTGCAGGTGTTTTCTATTTTTATATGGCGTTGTCGTTAGAATCCATCGGAATCCCAGAAGGCATCGTCATTGTCTTTTGCCCAGTTCGTCGACACTTTGCGCGACTCAGACAAATCGTCACGTTTGGGCATAAGCTTGTCAGGGGTACTCGCATTAACGCTAAATGCATACCCATGTTCGACATGGAGGGTAACAACTGTCAGTGTCGGCGCTGTATATTTAGTTTCCATAGCACAAAGGTAGTATTGGTTTGATCGAATAGGATTAACTCTCCGGAGTAGGAAATTCTTGATTAACATTTTTTACTGCGGACGTCATTCCGCTAACCGTCAAATCGTTCACACACTTTTGGGAGCTTCCAGCCAGTGCGACAATATTATTTATGCCCTTTCCCGAGAAATACTTGTTTATACAATAAGTATCTTTATACGAACTTATAGCATTGTTAACAATCGTTCCGTGTATCTCACAATTAGCACTGACATAAACACCCATAAGATCAGTGATTTTCAGGCACCCCAGCATTCCCGAAACATACATTTCGGAAGAGGGTATGGCGTCAATTCTGACATTGAGCGTGGCCCTGCATCCTTTCATTATCAAACGACCACCGCGGGTGATATTTCCCACAATACCACCACAACGGATATTTTTCAACCCCGATGAAAAGACCAGCGGTGTGGAACCCTGATCATAGGTGAACTTCTCTATCACAACAGCCGGCACTTCCTCCGGACTACAGCCATTTTTTATCATTTTACCATAGGTATTGCTGCCCTCTTTATCACCCACATCAATACGTGCAACCGCAGCACCGAATTGGTCCACCAAGGCACCCGACGAGGCATCATAGGTATTGTCGACTTCGACCGTACCCACCGAGCAGTTGCGAATTGTGCAGCTCGTGAACACCACGCCAACAATTCCGCCGGCATAGAAGTCGGTCTGTTTCTCACCACTCTGCGTGTTGGAAATCGAGCCCATCTTGACATTATTCACGTGACAATTCTCAATCACGATGCCGGCATGGTCGACACAGGCAAAAATGCCGCCAACAGCGGAGCAGGGATTGTCGTCATAGTCCATGATTTTTTGCGCCGTATGGGAATACTCGTACACGGCATCCTCGATCCAGAGGTCCATGATGGTGATACTGTCGCCCGCCGTGCGGCCAAACAAACCGCTACAATTGGCCTCCAACTCGTCCACACTCGATGCCACAAAATTGCGTATGGTTTTGTTGTTGCCATAAAAATAGACCCGTTCTCCACCTCCTTTGTTGTAATAATGGATGGGAACGATCGAGGCACCGTGCATGTCAATGTCGTTTACAAGGATATAGTTGCCCGTACGATACGACGTCGGTTTCGGTGCCGTGTTGGACCAGCCGCTATCCATGGCCTGTGCCAGGGTAAGCAGTTCGTCGGCGGAACTAATCTCGTAAAAGTTTCGCGTCACGACCTCACCGTTGTCGTTGATGGTCTGCTCCGTCTTCACATCGAACAGATCCGAACCTTTGGACTCATCCTCAAATTTTGTAGTGGCATAGCCCAAGCAGGCGCGGATAATCGTATTGTCGCGTGCAGGTGTCGACTTCTCAAATACAAACTTGGCGCCTTTGATGTGTCCGACAACCCGGATCATAAAACTACTCTTGTTCTCTCCAACAGGCAAAATGGGAATCTGAATATCAGCGGACTTACCGGGGGCCACTTTTTTCATGTTTTCGTCATGATAGAAAATCATGGAGACACTGTCCCGCCTGTCCAGAAACCGATCACTCACTGTCAAGTTGCCATCGAGAGAAGCTTGGCGAATATCGACAACCACATCACCGCTCAATGCGTAATGCGTATTGATCAGGTCAATACGGTCAAGTTCAAGGGTATCGCGGTTAGCCGTCCTCGTATTGCGCACCTGCACGGTGATGGCGGCGGTAAGGTGCTTGAACTGCATCGACTCGGGGTCTTTATCGTCGGAATAAAAGGACACCATGGGCAGCTGGTCGATAACCTGCTTGCCGCCGGACTCCTTGTATTGATGCACCCTTGGAATCGTGACGGTGAAGTTATTTTCACTGGCGTTGACGAAGGCGCTGGATGGGTAGACGGCACGGTAAGTGTGTGCGTCATTGGATGCAATGCCTCTGATAATAGCCTCGTTGGAGCCGTTGACATGCACCCGGTAGGAGCCTCCATTGACCCACACGTTCTCCCCATCGACCCAAAAGGTCTTATCATCCATGACGGCAGCCTTTGCCGACGAATCCGGGTTGTAACCTTCTGCAAAAAGTTTCAGAAAATCATCGCCCGGGTCGTCTTTGACACAGCCCGTCAGGAGCAGTGCGAACACTGCGAAAAAAATTTCAATTTACCCTTTGACATAACATAAATAATTATTAACGAAACAGATAACAACTATCTTCCTACCTCATTGGGGCCACAAAAATAATAAAAATATATGATATAGCACAAAAAAAATGTTTTTTTGAACCCATTTGATGCCAAAAAGGACATCCGATGTGACGGAAAATTACACCCCGGAAATAGGTTTATTCGCTATTAGGCGTTTTTTTATCAAGTCGGTGAAAATTTTCATCCCATCCCTGCCTGGCACCCCGCGGAGCGAGGGATTGGTTCGACACTTGCTACACCGCAATGCCAGTTCGCATCACATCATCGTAGAGCGGGGACGGATGACACTCTTCGAGCAACACGGGCTCAATCAATGTGCTGACATTACGGGTTGCCGTCCATAGCGCTGGCACAACGGAAAACCAATCTCCTTTCAATTCTGGAACAACAACTGCGACATCAATGTCGCTGTCCTTGGTGGCGTTGCCTTTGGTATAAGAGCCGAACATATAAACCTTCGACGTGTCAAACAAGCCAGAAATTGTTTGCTTGTATTGTCGAACTAGACTCAAAGCTTGCTCTTTATCCATAATTGTAATTCTTTTGTTTTACTGATAATGTTGCTACAGAACTCTTGGTTCAAGCCTCGGGAGAGTGCCTCTTTGTATGATGGGTAACGAGCCTCAATGTTTATTGGTACCATTAAGTCGACAAAGGCAGCAATACTGTGACGACGTTTCTGTCGATAGTTGGTATTGGGAATCATAAATTGCTGTTTTTCTTCGTCGAAAATTTCTTGGCAGGGATTCCCGTCCCTGAACTAATACAATATCATCGACGGATGGACAATACGGTCCACTACAACAAACTCTCCCTCGATGTGAAAAATGGCGCACAACGGTTTTTTGTGTAGCGTCATCATTTTTGCTTCGGGATGAAACCGCTTGGGGTAATAGTATCTCGATTCTGGAAGCATGGTGGCCATGCAACACAACGTATTCAGTTCGGCCAAACTTCATCAATATAACGCATAGCATGCTGCGGACGGGAAACGGAAACAATGAACGAGGCAATATCCCGCATGTCCTCCACCGAGTCGTCGGAGAGAATTAATTTCCTCTCTGTCATAATTGTTCTCTAACCGCGGCTCTCAGCATCTCACCAAATTCCTCAAGTGAATAATAGCGATGCTTTTTGTTGGGGTCATACTGGTATGCATCGGCCCGGGCTTTCCACCTTGCCAAAATCTCGTCAACCGAAGGCTGTGCCTCCATCAGATCGACCTCGTCCAGCATGTCAACTTGCACCTCCATGTCTACTGTTGTAATTTCAACTGCAAAAATACAATATTTTCCGATACCGTGGCTTATTTTCTAAAAATCCCCGCCGTAGGTACTCCCTGCGGCGGGGGTGGATGTAGCTATTCATTATTCTTTTCAGGCATGGCCTGAAGGGGATATGAGGCTTGATAATAAGGCCAGCGGCAGTTGCCGTCATTCGTCGGGCTGACGGATATTAATGGAGCCATGGGCGTTGCCGAGCTTAGTCAGACCAGAAACCACCAGTATTGGAGCCCTAATCCGTCCAGCCGTTTGCCACGGTTCGGTTCTCCACGTCGGAGGAAGACTCATTTAAAATAACCTCTAATAATTAGTTGTGAACACGAATCTAACGAATCTAACGAATTACTATTCGTGTTATTCGTGCAATTCGTGTTCAAATAAAACGAATAATTAGTGGTTACCTAAAATCAAAACCATGAAACGCCAAGCCTATGGAATCTAACGAATCTAACGAATCAGTATTCGTGTCATTCGTGCGATTCGTGTTCGACCATCCGCGAAGCGAAGTAATTTATAATAACCTCTAATAATTAGTTGTGAACACGAATCTAACGAATTACTATTCGTGTTATTCGTGCAATTCGTGTTCAAATAAAACGAATAATTAGTGGTTACCTTATAAGATTTATAGATTTCGCGAGCGGAGCGAGCAGGAGACCAACCGCGGAGCGGGAAATCTACAAGATCTACTAGATCTCGTAAGCGAAGCGAGCAGGAGAACTTAGGAAATTGAAAATTGAGAATTGAGAGTTGGAAATTGAAAATTGAAAATTAACAGAGACGAAACAGCGTGGGCGGGAAAAATGAGTTTTCCGAGCGTTTTGTACTGTGGAACAGCGAGATAAGTGTACTGAAAAGTGCCGTGTTGATAACTAAAAACACATGGAAAAAGAGTAATTTCTATTTTCGCAGTTGGAACAAAAACACCCATTTGAAAGTAAGTGTTTGGTGAATTGTGACATATCAACATTATGTAAAGTTTAACGTTTAACGTAACAAATAAAAATAGTAATTTAACTCCATTATCATATCACCTTATAATCTTACCATTACATAAATAGTATGGAACCCGATCTGTTCTCCGCCGTCCCCGAAGAGGCCACGCCAGCACCTCAACCCAAAGCCGAAAACAAAAACACCGCTGCCCCCAAGAGCAAGCCGGCAGCCACCGCCGCTCCCGCGGCAGCCAAACAGTACACACCCCAGGAGATTATGGCCTCGTCGGTGGAATACTTCCACGGCGACGAGCTGGCGGCCAACGTGTGGATGAACAAGTACGCGCTGCGCGACGGCGACAAGATCTATGAGCTGAACCCCGACATGATGCACCACCGCATCGCCGCGGAGTATGCCCGCATCGAGCGCAAATACCCCAACCCGATGTCGGAAGAGGAGATATACCAGCTGCTGAAAGATTTCCGCTACATCATCCCGCAGGGCAGCCCCATGTCGGGCATCGGCAACAACTACCAGATCGTGTCGCTGAGCAACTGCTTCGTTATCGGCAACGACGGCGCCAGCGACTCGTATGGCGGCATCATGAAGATCGACCAGGAGCAGGTGCAGATTATGAAACGTCGCGGCGGCGTGGGTCACGACCTGAGCCACATCCGCCCCGGCGGCAGCCCGGTGAAGAACTGCGCCCTGTCGTCGACCGGCATCGTGCCCTTCATGGAACGCTACAGCAACACCACCCGCGAGGTGGCGCAGGGTGGCCGGCGCGGCGCCCTGATGCTGAGCATCTCCATCAAGCATCCCGACGCCGAGAACTTTATCGACGCCAAGCTGGAGCAAGGCAAGATAACGGGTGCCAACGTGTCGGTGAAGATCACCGACGAATTCATGGAGTGTGTGAAGAGCGGCAAGCCTTTCGTGCAACAATACCCCATCGACTCGCCGAACCCCATGGTGCGCAAAGAGATCGACGCCCGCGCGCTGTGGAACAAAATCATCGCCAACGCATGGAGCTCGGCGGAGCCCGGCGTGCTGTACTGGGACACCATCCTGCGCGAGAGCGTGCCCGACTGCTACGCCGACTTCGGCTACCGCACCGTCAGCACCAACCCCTGCGGCGAGATACCGCTGTGTCCCTACGACAGCTGCCGTCTGCAGGCCATCAACCTCTACAGCTATGTGGAGAACCCCTTCACGCCCGAGGCAAGGTTCAACTTCGACCTGTTCCGCGACCATGTGGCCAAGGGACAGCGCCTGATGGACGACCTCATCGACCTGGAGCTGGAGAAGGTGGAGAGCATCATCGCCAAAATCGAGAGCGACCCCGAGGACGAGGAGATCAAACGGGTGGAGCATAACCTGTGGCTCAATATCAAGATGAAATGCCTCGAAGGCCGTCGCACCGGCTTCGGCATCACCGCCGAAGGCGACATGCTGGCGGCGCTGGGTCTGCGCTACGGCAGCGAAGAGGCGACGGCGTTCTCCGTCAACGTGCACCGCACGCTGGCCTGCGCCGCCTACGGCTCGTCGGTGACCATGGCCAAGGAGCGCGGCGCTTTCCCGCTCTACGACGCCAACCGCGAGAAGCTGAACCCCTTTATCCAGCGGCTGGCCGAAGCCGACCCGAAGCTCTACACCGACATGGTGGCCAACGGTCGCCGCAACATCGCCCTGCTGACCATCGCCCCCACGGGCACGGTGAGCATCTGCACGCAGACCACGTCGGGCATCGAGCCGGTGTTCCTGGTCAACTACAAGCGTCGCAAGAAAATCAACCCCAACGACAAAGACACGTCGAGTCACCGCATCGTCAAGGACGAGAACGGCGACTACTTCGAGGAATACAATGTGTTCCACCCCAAATTCATCGACTGGCTGCGCATCAACGGCTACAACGTGGAGGAGGTGATGGCTATGAAAGACGAGGATCTGAAAACCGTCGTCGAGCAGTCGCCCTACCACAAGGCCACCTCGGCCGACATCGACTGGGTGAACAAGGTGAAGATGCAGGGCGCCATCCAGAAATGGGTGGACCACTCCATCAGCGTCACCGTCAACATCCCCAAAGAGACCACCAAGGAGGTGGTGAGCACCATCTACCAGACGGCCTGGGAGTCGGGCTGCAAGGGCTGCACCATCTACCGCGACGGATCGCGCCACGGCGTGCTGGTGTCGACGAAGGAGAACAAGAAAGACGAGAAAGGCTTCGGCGAGACCCACGCCCCCAAGCGTCCGAAGAAGCTGGAGGCGCAGATCGTGCGCTTCAAGAACGAGCGCGAGGACTGGATTGCCGTGGTGGGCATGTACGAGAACCGTCCCTACGAGATCTTCACCGGTAAGGCCGAGAACTTTGTGCTGCCCAAATGGGTGGAGAAAGGCTGGGTGATCCGCGTGAAAGAGCAGGGCGACCCGCACGCACGCTACGACTTCGAGTTCCTCGACCACGACGGCTACAAGGTGACGGTGCAGGGCCTGTCGCGTATGTTCAAGAAAGAGTACTGGAACTACGCCAAGCTTATCTCGGGCATCCTGCGTCACGGCATGCCGATACCCAACGTGGTGGACCTCATCGGCAAGCTGACCTTCGACGTGGACAGCATCACCACGTGGTCCAACGGTGTGGCGCGCGCACTGAAAGGCTTCATCCAGGACGGCACGCCGGTCGACCACGAAGAGGAGTGCCCCAACTGCCACCAGAAAGGCACGCTGGTGTACAACAGCGGCTGCAAGACCTGCAACAACTGCGGCTGGTCGAAGTGCAGCTGATGGAGAATTGAGAGTTGAGAATTGAGAATTATGCTGCCGCTAACTTGCGCAAGCAAGAAATCTACAAGATCTACTAGATCTCGTGAGCGAAGCGAGCAGGAAAAACAAGAAATAGCAGCAAATAAGTAAGTACTGATGACGGGTGCGCCGCAAGCGGCGCACCCGTCGGATTTTGTGGAGCTGGGCGGAGTTTATCCCTTGATATTCTATAGCACTGACAATTATTTTGTCCAAACTCACCTCGACCTATAAGGTCTCAGATTTTGATATCCGGTTGTCTCTTTCATATACTGAATTCCATTTCCATTCTCTTTTTCCTGCTCTCCGAGATTCCACCTATCTTGGACACTTTCCGGAGAGTATTGACGGCGGTTCCCGTGAGTTTTCTCACGTTGGCCAGACTGTATCCTTTACGGAGCAGACGGAGTTCCTCTGCATACTGGTTTCTCATCTGCTCGTCGGTCTTCCTGTATCCTTTCTTACGTCCGACCACACCACCACGGGACCGGTAGTGGTTGTAGCCACTCTCCATCCTTGACCGGATGAGTCCTCGTTCCATAGAGTTGAATTGGGCAAGTATCCCCAACACCAGTTGTGCAATGGGATTGGGCTTTCCGTCCGGTTGCAACGTCTCCAATCCGTTCTGGTGGATATAGACACTCACACCCTGTTCGGAGAGCAGTTCGATGACGGAGAGGAAATCGACAGCCCTACGGCTCAAACGGCTGCACTCGTAGATGAGTACCTTATCCACCTCGTTGCTCTGAACATAGTCGAGCAAGTCGGATAGAGCTTCACGTTCCTCTACCTTCTTTGCACCACTTATCTTTTCGGAGAACTCCTTGACGACCTCGTACCCAATCCTTTTTGAATAGGAACGTAGTTCGTCGAGCTGTCTGTATGGCTCACTCAGGCACAGATGGCTGAGTTGTTTGGAACAGGCCGCCAAGCCATCACCGAACATCTGAAAAACATCTATGAAATCGGCGAACTTGAACGCACCTCAACTAGTTCCATTTTGGAACTACTTCAACCCGAAGGTGGGCGAATGGTGATGCGTAAACGAGAGTACTATAATCTTGATGTCATCATTTCGGTTGGATACCGTGTCAATACCAAAAGAGGCATTCAGTTCCGCCAATGGGCAAGCCGTGTTTTAAAAGAATACTTGTTGAAAGGATATTCTGTCAATAATCGTATAGAACGATTGGAACAACGAGTGGCAAAAACGGAGGAGAAGATAGACTTCTTTGTCCGCACCTCGTTACCGCCAGTGGAAGGCATCTTCTTTGACGGGCAAATCTTCGATGCCTATACCTTCGTTTCCGACCTTATCCGTTCGGCGAAAAAGAACATCGTCCTTTTCGACAACGATGTAGATGATACCGTCTTGACGATGCTTGATAAGCGGAAGGCGAAGGTTTCTGCCACCATCTACACACAGAAAGTCAAGCAGCAACTTTCGCTCGACCTTGCAAAACACAATGCCCAATACCAGCCCATCGATGTGAAACAGTATGGTAGCCATAGGCTTGGCGTTTCATGGTTTTGATTTTATTGTTGATGCCTTCGAGTTTGCCGTTGGTTATCGGGAAGTCATACCAAGCGAGGATGCCATCGTGGTGTTTCAGAAAAGTGTCGGCGACAGTCATCAAGGGTTTGACGCCAGAG
>JAFSYK010000017.1 GCA_017449975.1 Bacteroidales bacterium | reverse complement strand
CATTTTTTGGATATCCCAACAAATCTTTTGCGTTTTTCCTTCACAAAACGTACCTAAACCATCGATTAGCCTGTCTTTTTTCATGATGATGGGTTATTGAACAGGGCGCAATCCTTTAAGAAGCTGTTTTAGTTTGATTCTATGTTTTTCTTAAAGTACATGAACGGCATCTTTTGTTCTCCGCTACGCTATCGAAATGCCACTGGCATTTCTTCATCTCAGTCACAATTTCCTCGCCTTCTTCGAAAAGTGGGAACTTTTCGAGACTCGGCTCACAAGTCCACAGGACTTGTTCACACCATTGTTCCATCGGAAAGGCAAAAAACCTGCTCGACCATGTCCATAATAAAACTCATCAATCAAACTTAAACAGCTTCTAATATTTACACCACAAAAACAAAGTTGGTACTTTTGGCTCACCACCAAGAGTATCAACTTTGTTATTAGTAAGGGTAACCGAATGATTATTCATCCATAGTTCCAGCCAAATATTCCCAAGGGTTCAACCCCTATTCTCAAATTAGTCCTTTTAGGAAGAACGTGTATCAAAGTTTCTGTCCCCTTAATCCTTAGGACATCCGATATTCTATCTTACCTCCTCAATCAACACCTCCCAATAACCATCTTTTCTTCCATTCATTCGACGGACATAGCCCTTGGCTTTCAGTTTCCGGATGTTATAATTTACGCCATCACGAGTAATGCCACACAATTCTGCAATTTCATCGGTAGATATTGATGGATTTTGTTTCATTAGTTCCATTATCTTTTGTGTAGTCTTTTGTGTAGTCTTTTGTGTAGTTCCTGAACCATTAGCATTTCTTCTCATGAACGTCACCTTCACACCGCCATCCACATTCTCAATCTTAGGCATCGGCAATCCTGCACTCTCGAAGCCTTCTCGTATCTTCTTATAGCCGCGACCCCAAGCATCAATGGTAGTAATACTTGCCCCTATAGTTGATGGGGATATTGCTGGGTTCCACCACAACCTCGATATACTCCAAACCGTCCAACTCAAGCAAGTTCACGTCCGCCACGATGCCCATTGTGGTGACAATCTTGTTGGGGATGTCCTCCATCAGGCGGTCGACGTTCTCCAAGCCGATCACCTCGTGGTCATTGTTCACGCCGAAGTACATCACCGCCCCTTGTGCATTCGCAAAACCGCAAATCCACTCCAGGTATTTATCGTGCCAGTTGCTTTTGTATTCAACATTCTGGCTCTCTCGTGCTTTTATCTTTGTCATAATTCTTATAACGTCATTATTCTTCGCTTATTCTTGAACTTTGAACCTTGAACCATAAATGTTTTCAGCCTTCAATAGTATAAATAACCTCTAATAATTAGTTGTGAACACGAATCTAACGAATCTAACGAATTACTATTCGTGTTATTCGTGCAATTCGTGTTCAAATAAAACGAATAATTAGTGGTTACCTATAGTATGAATCTTTCGAATATGTAACATTAATCCTGCTCTATTTCACATATTTCTTGATAGATATAACGCAAAAAGGCGAAAAAATATTGTGCCAAAAAAATTGGACCGCTACGCAAATGGCGGTCCTGATTCACAATTATGCAGAAAAAAACGAAATGAATTATCTCTTCGCTCGGTTTACGAAACTTTTGTATCTTTATAACTTGTTTTTTAAAGCTGGCGTTATATTAACATTTTGAATATCAATCAAAAACAATATATATAATTTATCATTTATGGACACAAAGTACATTTTCGTTACGGGCGGGGTGGTTTCATCCTTGGGTAAGGGCATCATCTCCGCCAGCATCGGCAGATTGCTGCAAGCACGCGGCTATAAGGTCACTATTCAGAAATTCGACCCCTACATCAACATCGACCCCGGCACGCTGAACCCCTATGAGCACGGCGAGTGCTACGTGACGGTGGACGGCATGGAGACCGATCTCGACCTGGGACACTACGAGCGTTTCACCGGCATCCACACCACCCGCAACAACAGCATCACCACCGGCCGCATCTACAAGACCGTCATCGACCGCGAACGACGCGGCGACTACCTGGGCAAGACCATCCAGGTGGTGCCCCATATCACCGACGAAATCAAGCGCCGCATGCTGCGCGAGGAGGAGAAAGACGAGCAGCTGGACTTCGTCATCACCGAGGTGGGCGGCACCATCGGCGACATCGAGAGCGCGCCGTTCATGGAGGCCATCCGTCAGCTGCGGTGGCAGCTGGGCCGCAACGCCGTCAGCGTGCACCTGACCTATGTGCCCTACCTGAAAGCCGCCGACGAGCTGAAGACCAAGCCCACACAGCATAGCGTCAAAGAATTGCAGGGCATGGGCATCCAGCCCGACATCCTCGTGCTGCGCACGGAACGTCACCTCGACGACCATATCCGCATGAAGGTGGCCTCGTTCTGCAACGTGGACCTGGAGTGTGTAGTGCAGAGCGAAGACATGCCCAGCATCTACGAAGTGCCTGTAAGTATGCAACATCAGGGTCTCGACGCCGCCATCCTGCGCAAGATCGGCATCCCCGTGGGCGAGACGCCGGCCATGAAGCCATGGCACGACTTCCTCGACAAACAACGCAACGCCCAACGGGAGGTGCACATCGGACTGGTGGGCAAATACGACCTGCAGGACGCCTACAAAAGCATCCGCGAGAGCCTGAACCTCGCCGGCATCTACAACGGCGCCAAGGTACGGCTGCACTTCGTCAACAGCGAAGCCATCACCCGAGAGAATGTGGCCGAGAAGCTCGACGGACTGGCGGGCATCGTCATCTGCCCCGGCTTCGGCACCCGCGGCATCGAGGGCAAGATTGTCGCTGCCGAATACACGCGCACGCACGACATCCCCACCTTCGGTATCTGTCTGGGCATGCAGATGATGGTCATCGAATTCGCCCGCAACGTGCTGGGCTACAAGGATGCCAACAGTCGCGAGATGGACGAGCAGACGCCGCACAACGTCATCGACATCATGGAGGAGCAGAAGAGCATCACCCAGATGGGCGGCACCATGCGACTGGGCGCCTACGAATGCAAGCTGCTGGAGGGCAGTCGCGCCTACGAGGCCTATAATCATTCTCAATTCTCAACAATTCAACAATTCAACAGTTCAACAATCTCCGAGCGACATCGTCACCGCTACGAGTTCAACAACGCCTATACCGACGAATACGAAGCCAAAGGCATGAAATGCACCGGCATCAACCCCGCCGCCAACCTGGTGGAGATTGTCGAAATCCCCGAGAAGCGCTGGTACATCGGCACGCAGTTCCACCCCGAATACAGCTCGACGGTGCTGCATCCCAACCCCTTCTTCATGTCCTTCGTTAAAGCCTGCCTGTAGACGGCAACAAAGAATTTCCGATAGGAGAAACTCCATTCGGAAAATATTGTGTATACTTGCAACCGCAACGCAACGGTCGGTCAACTCGGCAACGGGCATTGCAACAGTACTTTGAATAAACTATTCATCGAGGTTTCCCTTTGAAAAAGGGGGACGAAGAGGGAATCACGTGCAAATCGTGAACTGTCGCGCAACTGTAAATCACCAGTTTCTATCCAGCGGGCAAAAGAGCCATTGGGTCGGCATCGACCTGAGAAGGCGCCGCGCCGGAAGGTGAAAGCCAGGAGACCTGCCCCGCTGAACTATTGGCAATGCTTTCGCGTCAAAGGCGGTTGTCAGTCGTAATACGTTAATGTGTACGTTAATGTGTTAATCTGTACGTTTTCTTTCCCGTCATGGTGTCATGCATTGCTGCAAAAGGTGATGTAAGTCAAACTAATACACATACCCATGAATTGGAAAGAAGAATATAAACGCAAGGTTTCGAAGGCCGTGGAGGCCATCAAAGACATTCACGACGGCGATTGTGTCGTCCTCGGACACGCGGCTGCGGTGCCGAAGGTCGTCCCGCAGGCCATGGCCAAACACTGTGAGGACTACAACGACGTACTGATTTTCCACATGACCACGCTGGGCGACAACCCATTGCTGCATCCCCGCTGCTACGGTCATTTCCGCCATGTGAGCAACTTCCTCAGCGGCAACTCGCGCGACGCCGTCAACCACCTCAACGCCGATTTCTTCCCCGCCTACTTCCACGACGTGCCGGAGATGATTGGCGACGAGATACCGTGCGACGTGGCCGTGTTCCAAGCCACGCCGCCCAACGCCGAAGGCTACTGCTCGCTCGGCGTCAGCTGCGACTACGCGCTGGCCGCCATCCGCCGTGCCCGATCGGTCATCATCGAGACCAACGAACTGATGCCTTTCATCTACGGCAACACGATGATCCATGTGTCGCAAATCGACCACATCATCCCCTGCGCCTACCACCTGCCCGAGCTGCACTCCGACCTCCCCTCGGAGGTGGAGCAAGCCATCGGTCGCCACTGCGCCTCGCTGATTGCCGACGGCGCCACGCTGCAGCTGGGCATCGGCGCCATCCCCAACGCTGTCCTCGCCGAGCTGGGCGACAAGAACGACCTGGGCATACACAGCGAGATGTTCAGCGACGGTGTCGCCGCACTGATGCGCGAAGGCATCGTCAACGGCAGCCGCAAGACCCTCCACAAAGGGAAAGTGGTAGCCACCTTCATCATGGGCAGCCGCGAACTGTACGAGTTTGTCGATGGCAACGACGCCATCGAGCTCTACCCTGTCGACTACACCAACGACCCCATCGTCATCGCCCAGCAGTACCGCATGACCTCCATCAACTCGTGCCTCGAAGTGGACCTCATGGGCCAGGTGGCCAGCGAGACCATCGGCATGCGGCAGTACAGCGGCATTGGCGGACAGATCGACTTTGTGCGTGGCGCCTCGATGGCACGCGAAGGCAAAAGCGTCATCGCCATGCCCAGCACCGCAGCCGGCGGCACCATATCGCGCATCAAACCCTTCCTCACCCCAGGGGCAGCCGTCAGCACCACGCGCAACGATGTGAAATACCTCGTCACCGAGTATGGCATCGCCCGTCTCAAAGGGCGCACCCTGCAGCACCGCGCCGAAGACCTGATCCGCATCGCCCATCCCGACTTCCGTCCCATGCTGATAGAAGAATACGAGCGCCGTTTCGCCACCAAATTCCAAGGCTAAAACATGAACCCTTCAAACCATTTAACCCTTCAACCCCCAAAACCAATCCATAAGTCCTATAGGGCGCAATAGGTCCTATAAGTCGTAAGGGCGTACCCCCGTGTACGCCCAACCACCAAAAAAATAACCAACCCTCCCAACCCAAACTAATTAGTTCCAACCCTTAAACCCTTCCACCCTCAGATGTTAAACCTTGTTGAAATTTTCAGCACCTTCATCGTGATGTTTGCCATCATCGACATCACGGGGTCGATACCCATCTTCGTCTCCATGCGCGAGCAGGGCAAAACCATACGGCCGCTGACCGCAGCCGTCGTGGCGCTGGCCCTTTTTGTCGGATTCTTCTTTGCCGGCGACGCGCTGCTGCGCCTGTTCAGCATCGACACCGCCTCGTTTGCCGTTGCCGGTTCCTTCGTCCTGTTTTTGTTGGCGTTGGAGATGATTATGGGGCGCGAATTCATCCGCAACGACTCCTCGTCGTCGGGTGCCACCATCGTGCCGATAGCGTTCCCGCTCATCGCGGGTCCGGGCGCCATCACCGCACTGCTCTCACTGCGTGCCGAGTACGCCATCCCCAACATCATGATAGGACTGTTGCTGAACCTGATTATCGACTATATCGTGCTGCTGTTGGTCGACCGCATCAAGAACTGGCTGGGCAACGACCTCATCTTTGTCATCCGCAAATTCTTCGGCGTCATCCTGTTGGCCATCGCCGTTAAACTCTTCGTCAACAACATCGCCGTCGTCATCCAGTCGATACCGGCGTAGTGTTTAGCGGGCTTCGCAGTCCGAGCCGGCAGGGAACCCATCCCTGACGGGATTATGCTTTTTCAGCCTCACTGTCGTGGTGGTTTTCACCGGCCGCCGCCTCGCTGACATTGATGACAAAGTCGGCCAATTTCTCGTATTGCGCATACAGACTGCTGTAGGCAATACCCACCTCGTAGCCGTACTGACCACTCTTGAGGGCTTCGAGGTGCGCGGTACGCAGACGGTCGCGACAGGCATTCACCTCGTGTTCAGCAGCATTGGCAGCCTCAATGTCGACGTGGTCGTAGTCCACCAGGTTGGCATCCATCACCAACAGTGCGTTCTCCACCAACGCACTCATCTCGGCAAGATTGGCATTCTGGCTTTCGCTGAAATGCACCGCATCGTTGTACTTGTTCTTCCGCGTGAGGGCGATTTGAAAGATGCTGTCGCCGATACTCTCCAGGTTGTCGCTGATACGCAGCATGGAACTGATTCGCTCGGACCCGTGTCCGCTGATGCTGCCTCCGCCGATGGCGACGAGGTACTTGGTCAACTCCATGTCCATACGGTCAGTCAGCTGCTCATAGCGTTCGATACGTGCCACGACGGCATCCATCTCTTTTTCATTGCGCACCTTGCGTAGCTCGGGCAGCATGGCGTACATGCGCAGCACCTGCTTCGAGAAGAGCATTATCTCGCGCTTGGCACTCTGTATGTTGAGCTCGGCGGTGTCCACAGGGCCGCCGCTGATATAGGTGAGGCGATGGTCGTCGTTGTCCTCCTCCGCTTTCTTCTCCGGCACCATGCGCGTCACTATCCACACTATCTGTGGGATGAACCACGACTGGACGCTGACGTTCATCAGGTTGAACATCGTGTGGAAGAGCGACAGGGCCATCGGCGCGTCGTCGGGGAAGACGGCCTGCACCACGGACAGGATGGGACGGAAGAGGATCAGCGTCAGCGTGACGCCGATGACATTGAACACCAGGTGTGCACGCGCGGCGCGTTTGCCGGCGGTGCCCGCCACCATGGCGGCGAGGTTGGCGGTGACGGTGGTGCCGATGTTCTCGCCCATCACCAAGGCCACGGCGACATCGAGGCCTATCCAGCCGTTGTGCAGCATCAGCAGCGTGATGGCCATGGTGGCCGCCGACGCCTGCACCAAGCAGGTCAGCAGCGCGCCGACAAGGACGAAGAGCAGCACCGACCAGAATCCATAACCGCTCAGCGAGGCAATGCCACGTAGCAGTGAGGGGTATTTTTCGAGGTCGGGCATGGCGGACTGGAGCAGCGACATGCCCACCAGCAACAGCGCAAGGCCGATGATGGTCTGACCCACCGAGCGCATCTTGTCGCGTTTGGTGAACATAAACACCAGACTCGCGGCAGCGATGATGAGCGGCAGGTTAAAGTAGCCCGACCCCTCGCCGAGGCCCAGCAGTGTGATGATCCATGCCGTCACCGTGGTGCCGATGTTGGCACCCATGATGACCGCTACTGCGCCGCCCAGCGAGAGCAGTCCCGCATTGACGAAACTGACCACCATCACCGTGGTGGCCGACGACGACTGGATGGCCGCCGTCACCCCCATACCTGTCAAGATGCCGTTCAGCGGACGACCGGTCATCTTGCCCAACACGGCGCGCATCCTGCTGCCAGCCGCCTTCTGGAGACCTTCGCTCATCAGCTTCATGGCGAAGAGAAACACCGCCAACGACCCGGAAAAATTGATAATAATCAGTAGAATCTCTGTTACTTTCATGTTTTATTATTGGATTGAATTAGTATGTAAAAAAAGTGGCATGGAGTAAATCCACGCCACTTTTGGTATCTAACGAATGAATAAGGTTATGGCTATCGGCAATGCTGTTCCCGGGTGAATAACGCCTCACCTGTCCGCGCAGCAAGGCCAACGAGCACTTGGCCTCTACCGGTTTACCAGTCTGAAATATTGTCGCACCATTATTTGCAAAAGCATTATCCTCGGAGAATTGTTTCCATATCGCTACCTCAGAATCTTCATCATCCAGCTCGTCAAGGTCTAAATCTTCCATCAAGAAAACCATATTGTGGGGTATCGCCACTTGTCTATCCATTTGTTGTGCGTCACGAGAAGCATCTATGAAAAAGCCTATCTGCACTATACTCGTTAATGCGAGTATAACTACAGTGCCATATTTCCTTAATACCGTTAACACAGCGTCGAGTGCGATATGTTTCCCTTCTATAACGCATCCCTTTTATTTTTATTGCCACACAAAGCAATAAAATACCGTCAGGATTCAAAAGAGGCGAACCCCTATCATCCCCCGAAAAATCATCTCTCTTTTCAAGAAAGGTTCTCCGCAGGAGGCGTCTTGATTGGTTGCTAACGGAATATGAAGAACACTCTACTTCGTTGCCGTCACGCATAGCCAGTGGCGCTGTTTGTCGCAACGGACGGTAATGTCGCGGAAGCCGGCGGCGGCGAGGTGGGTGCGGAGTTCATCGGGGGTATAGGTGTGCATGCCCTCGATCATCTTCTCCCATTTCACGTTATTGCCCGAGATCCCGTCGTCCTCGTTGACGATGACAAAGCAGCCACCCTCTTTCAGCGTGCGGCGCACACCGGCGAAACACTTTTCTATCTCGGGCCAGAAATAGACCGTCTCGAAGGCGGTGACGAGGTCGAAGCTTGCCTCCTCGAAAGGCAGCGCGTCGGCACTGCCCTCCAGCACTTGGCAGCGGTCGGCGGAAATGGCTTTGGCGTTCACCTCGCGGGATTTCTTGACAGAGACAGGCGAATAGTCGATGCCCGTCACCGAGCCTTGCGGTGCGCGCTTTAGCAGTCGGGCGATGTTGGCACCGCCGCCACAACCTACGTCCAGAACACTGGCATTTTCAGCGATGACGACTTCGGCTAATCCCCACTCAGCCAATCGGGCGTGACCACCGCCATTCATGCCGTTCACCATCATGCGCCCGAAGAATCCTTCAGGCTTACGCGTGTTGCTAAAGAATTTGGATAAAAGAGACATATTCTTGTGTATTAAGTAATGATTAAAAAATAAAGTAAAACGAAGGGAAGTAAAAAAGGAAGTTAATCTTCGATGGAAGTTAAAATGGAAGTTATGTGCTTCGCACAGGACAATACAGATCATTTGTCCTTTTTAACTCCCTCTTTAACTCCCAT
>JAFSYK010000016.1 GCA_017449975.1 Bacteroidales bacterium | reverse complement strand
TTCAAGGGCTTCTGGAAGGCTATAGGCCAGAATATCGACAAATACAGAACCTACCCGAAGATTGTCGGCGAAACGGGCGGCAAGGATTTCATTATGGTGCACAAGAGCGCTGACCCCGAACAGGTGGCCACCGCCATCGTACGTGGAGCCTTCGAGTTCCAGGGACAGAAATGCTCCGCTGCCAGCCGTGCCTATCTCCCCAAGAGCCTCTGGCCCAAAGTGGAGAAGATCATCGGCCGTATGCTGAAGGAAATCAAGATGGGCGACGTGCGCGACTTCAGCGCCTTCGTCAACGCCGTTATCGACGAGGCTTCGTTCGACAACTGCAAGAACTATATCGACCACGCCAAGAAGAGCAAAGACGCCGAAATCCTCTTCGGCGGCAAGTGCGACAAGAAGAAGGGCTGGTTCATCGAACCCACCGTCATCCTGGCCAAGAAACCCGATTACAAGAGCATGTGCGAGGAGATCTTCGGACCCATCATCACCATCTACGTCTACGACGACAAGGACTATGAAAAGACCTGCCAGCTCTGCGACACCACCTCGCCCTATGCCCTCACCGGCGCCATCTTCGCTTCCGATCGCAAGGCGCTGCGTGCTGGCTACGACCTGCTCAAGAATGCTGCTGGCAACATCTACTTCAACGACAAGCCCACCGGCGCTGTCGTCGGTCAGCAGCCCTTCGGTGGCGCTCGCGCCAGCGGTACCAACGACAAGGCAGGCTCCTACCTCAACCTTCTCCGCTGGGTCAGCCCCCAGGCCATCAAGGAGACCTTCGACCCTGCCCACGACTACAAGTACCCCTTCATCAGCTCCGCGAAGTAAAAGTATTTGATATTCATTCTTGTTCAACAAATGACTGATTTTTCCACAGCATCAAAGATGCTGACTCTCAATAACTCCAGAAAAACGAAGTGCAGTCTGGGGTAAAAAAGAACTCAGTACCAGCGTCTCGGAGAGACGCGCTCTCAAAATAATCAGTTTTTTGTGGCATAAGAGCCTTGATTTTTTCTTAAAGCATATCAAACAATGGAAAAGGAAAAAGTAGAATTTTTCTTTATGTCGAAGAACGGCTATTTCCCTCCGGAACAGCTGCCTTCAATGCGTGAACGGATGCTCAATATGGATGATGACAAAGCCTTAACGGTTCAGTCCCTTGGTTACAAGGATCCTACCATCATGTTGATTATCTCTATTTTGGTAGGTGAACTGGGTGTCGACCGTTTCCTGCTGGGTGAGATAGGTTTGGGCGTCCTCAAACTGATCACCTGCGGCGGTTGCGGCATCTGGTGGTTGATTGATGTGATTCTTATTATGAAGCGGACGCGTGAACACAATGCGTTTGAATTCAACAAGTACGCCATCATGTAATTGTCACCCAACACTTCAAACCCGTGGAAATCGTTCGATTTTCACGGGTTTCTTGTATGTCGTCATTCTCGTCGCATAGAAAGGAATTGATCACGGCGGGCGTTGTCTGTGCCGTCGGCGGTCTTTATGTCTTGTTTCATGCGTTTTTGCCGGTGCATCTGCCTTGCATCTTCAAGCTGCTGACGGGTGTGCCGTGTCCGGGCTGCGGCACGGTTCGTTCGCTGCAGCTGCTCGTGCACGGCGATGTGGTGGGTTCGCTGCTCACCAATCCATTGGGACTGCTGCTTACGCTCTTGGTGGTGGCTGCCGCCATTTTGGTGCTGCGCGACGCGCGAAAGGATGACGACCTGCTCTATCGTCTCATGCACCGCCGCTGGCCACCGCTGGCACTTGTGGTTGTGGTGCTGCTGACCCTGGCCAACTGGCTATGGAATATCAGCAAAGGACTATGATTGTCTTTTTGCGCGTCCGCCGGTGAGGAATGCTGCTGTTCTGGGTAGCAGACGTGAACAAATGGCATGTACCAGGGCGCATACCGCTATGGACAACAGTACTTCGGCAGCCAGCACCAGCCAGAAATGGCATTGCGTGGGGGCGAGCGAGTCACCGATGGGCTGCACCAGCAGGTAGTTCATCACCAACGGATGGGTGGCGAAGAGCAGGAAGGTGCTGCCCGAAAGCCACCCGATGGGTTGGATGTTTTTTCGTTCCACCAGCATCGCTGCCACCTGCAGGGTGGGCACCACCGCCACGATGCGGAAGATTTTCTCCGCATAGATGTAGAGGGGGCTATGAATCATGTTCAGCCACACATGACAGACCATGACCAGCGTCGGCACCGACAAACTCAGCCACAGCGGGACGCGGCGCACCGTCTCCACCATGTTCATCTTGTGTATGCCAAGGTAGGCGCCGATGCTGAAAAACAACAGCGCCGAGGGCGAGCGCTTCAGGATGGGGTGCCATCCTGCGGGCCACGGCATGATGTACAGCGCGGCAAATAGCAGCAGCACCCACGGACGGCGTCCGCGAAGCAGTAGGTACAACAGCGGCGACAGCAGACAGACAACCATCAGATCTCGCAGGAACCACAGCTGGAAGGCACCGGGCATGCCGTAATAGCCGGCTCCGAAACCAAAGAAAATGTCGATTTCCGGCAACGCCCTCGGGTAGTATCCGTGCTGTACCGCGTTGATGACATGCAGCGCCCATGCAAAGAGGTTCCAGAAGAGGTAGGGCACCAGCAGAGTGCGCGCGCGCTTCTTTAATTTCTGAAGGTAGGCGTCGAGGGTGAAGGTCTCGGGCTGGCGGAAGAACCAGTAGCCGGAGATGATGAAAAACATCGGTACCGCCAACCGGGGGATGGTGCGCAGTATGTAGTAGAGCACCGAGGAGATGCCTGCGTGAGGCATGGAATTCAGTAGCGTGGTGTCGGTGTGGATGATCACGATGAGCACCATCAGCGGATAGCGCAACCACTCCACTGTGCGCGACTGCAGGCTGTCGAGATTGTCGGATTCGGTCATGGATGGATTTTATTGATTCGATAGTTGCTATAGTTCCTATAGTGCCTATAGTTCTTATGGTTTCTTTATTCGGCTGCGCAGGTACAGTACGGCGTCGATGTTGCGGGGCACCTGCAGGTCCATGGTGCCACTCTCAATGCCGATGACGCGGCCCTGCTTTACCGCTGTCAGTTGGGTGTAGGGTTGGGTATGGCAGAAGGCCGCCGAGTCTTCGCGGCGGACGACGATATAGTCGGGGTCGTTCTGTATCAGCGACTCCAGACTGTAGCTCCAGCCGGTGACGTCGTGTGCTAGGTTGCGTCCGCCTGCCAGCCGGATGATGTCGTCGATGAAGGTGTTGCCACCGGCGGTGAAGTTGCCCGTGGGACCGAATCCTACTACGTAGTACACCGTGGGTGTCAATTTTGAATTTTGAATTTTGAATTTTGCATTGCTGTCTTTTTCGAAATTCGAAATTCGAAATTCATCTTTTACACGCTGCTGTAGCAGCGTGATGAGGCTGTCGGCCGCGGCTTCGCAGTGTATCAGGCCACCTATTTGGCGGATATTGCCGTAAAGGTCTTCGAAGTGATTCTTCTCGATGATGCAGACCACGGGCACGCCCATCTGTTCCAGCTGGTCTACGCTGCGTTGCGGTATCATGGAGGCTGTGAGCACCAGGTCGGGGTGCAGCGCCAGGATGGCCTCGATGTTGAGGTTACTGATGCCGCCGATGGAGGGGAGTGTGTCGGCCTCCGGCGGGTAGAGGCAGAAATCGGTACGTCCGACGAGTCGGTGCGACTGTCCCATGGCGTAGAGTATCTCGGTGATGGAGGGCGAGGCCGAGACGATACGCGAAGCGTGACCGTTGATCACCACCGTGCGACCATAGTCGTCGGTGACGGTGTCGCTGACCTCATGTCGCACTGCGTGCGAACATGAGGTCAAAAGTAAAAGGTAAAAACTAAAAACTAAAAGGCAAAGCCGCATCGTTTAAGGGGTTTAAGGGGTTTGAGGGGTTTGAGAGGTTTGAGGGGTTTGCTAACCGCTAACTGCTAACCGCTTTTTAGTTTTTAGTTTTTAGTTTTTACT
>JAFSYK010000015.1 GCA_017449975.1 Bacteroidales bacterium | reverse complement strand
GGCCGACAGCCTAGTGGAAAGTTTGAAGTGGAAAGTGGAAAGATTATTGGCCGACACTTCACTTTCAACTTTCAACTCTCAACTTTCAACTTGCTACTATGTCGTCGGCTTCGGTCCCACGGGCAATTTCACCGCCGGGGGCAACACTTTCATCAACGACATCATCCGCATGGCTGGAGGCCGCAACATTGCCGAGGAGGTCGAGGGCTGGAACTACAGCCTCGAAGCCCTGATGCAGGAGAATCCCGACTACATCATCGTGCGCCGCGAGGACAGCGCCGCCTTCTGCGGCATGAAGCCCTACAATACCCTCGACGCTGTGCGCAAAGGGCACGTTATCGGCATCGTCAGCGGAACGCTGGACCTCCAGGTACCGCGCAATATCGACGCCATCCTCTACCTCCGCCAGCGCATGAGCGAGTAGCTGAGGGGCTTTGCTGGCATGTCTTATTAGTTGAGCGGAATCAGCGTACTGATCTCGATATTGTTATTGGACTCCGTCTGGCCACCCACGCGTGTGATGCCGCGCTGGGGTCCTTTCACGTCGGTGATAAGGGTCGTCGTAGAGCCGTCGGCCATGATGACGCTCTCGATGAAAGCTCCCAGGCCACCGTCGTAGTTACAGCCTGTCTCGAAATTGAAGGCAGGCACCTGTGAGCGGTCGCACGTAACCTCCTCAGTCTGCAGTGTAGCGAGGTTATAGATGGTAAAGCTCTGCAAGCCACCGTTCATATGCGGCTCATAGCAGTAGCCCTCGGCATCGAACAGGCTGTATTGGGGCCAGCCGGCAGGCAGCGAGCTTTCGGTGAGCTGGTAGGTGTTTGAGTTGAAGGTAAAGAGCGTCGTCCCGCTGACCCAAGAGTAGTTCTCCTCGTCGCTGACATAGACCGTCGTCGAGTAGGTCTCGTACTGGTCGCCGGTGAAATAGCCCTCGGCCACAGCGGTGGCGGTAGCCGGCGAGGTGCTGACGTCGACAAGGTAGATGCTGTCGGTGGTCGTAATATATTCGTTCCCTTCCCAAATCTCAACATAGGCCGAAACAAAGAACTTGCCACCGATGCAGCGCATCTCGGGCCGATAGTCGTTGCCTGGTATGCCCTGTATGGCGGGCAGGGTGCCGTCGGGGGCCATGATGGAGGCTACGTCGGGCGAGTTGCCAGTGTAGCAGATGGTGGTGCCCAAGTGTCCCTGGTTGTCGGTGACCGAGTAGCCGATGTTGTAGTCGAGCACATTATAGAACGAGATGGAGCTGCCATTGTCGTGCAGCCGGGTGAGGCCGCCATAATAGGTGCCCGAAGCCAGGTAGATGTCGTCGCCCAGTTGGTTGATGAGTCCCAATTTGCGCAGGCGGTCGCCCGTAAGGTCGCCGTCGACGGGCAGCCCATTGTCGCCGCCATAGCCTACCAAACCCACGCTTCCAAGGCCGGGAACATAAATTGACACGATGGGAAACTTGATAATTACCTCGTTCAGGTCGAATATCTTGCCGTCGTTCTTACGGATGAGGAAGTTCTCGCCGAAATTCTGTTTGCTGTGGTTCACCATGTCGCGGATAGCGTCCTGCATACTCTCGCTGAATCCACTATAGTCGTCGCACTCGTAACGGCAGCCCACAAGCCAGATGTACTTGTCGCCCACGGGCACCATCTGGTTGATCGTTAGCGTCAGTTTGCGACTCAGCTCGCTGGCCACCCCATTGTCGTCACACTGATACTCGTAGGCGACAATGTTCATATTGCCCTCCTCGTCAATACTGTAGAGATACTGCTGGCTGCTGCCGTTCTCTTTCGTGCCGTTATGTCCACCTGCCAGAGCCAGATAATTGGCACCGTTGAGGTTGACACGGTCCATCTTGAACTTGTAGAAATGGTCGTCGTCACTGCACGAGACGAACAACACTGCCAAAAAAGCCATACAAAACAGGCGGTAAAAGTTTTTCATATTTTTGAATTTTTGTGTTTATGTTTAATTCTTTTTCCGATTTGCAAAAGTACAAATAATATTCCATCCGACAAAATTTTTTTTCTATTTATATAGATACAATAAATTTCTGTAAAAGACGTTTTAATATATTATGGATAAATTAAGCTATGCATTGGGCCACAACATTGGCCACCAACTGATTGGTATGGGCTTGGGAAAGAGCCTGAACATTGATGATTATGCCGCCGCCATCCTCTACCTCCGCCAGCGCATGAGCCGCTGAGACTTCAATCGTCGTTCTTGGCGTTAGGGACCGCGAAGATGACCGTCAGCGCACCCACGGCGCCGGCGGCAAGCACTATGGGCCGCGCCACCGAGGTGGAGGGGATGAAGACAAACGCCGAGAGGAGCACGAAAAACGCCATCACCCCCACGGCGCCGGCCTTCTGGGTGGCCGTCATGCCTCCGTGCCTGTGGTAGGAACGGATATACTTGCCCAGCCAAGAGTCGAGCAGCCATTGCTGCAGACGCGGCGACGAGCGGTAGAAAAGCCACGACGCCAGCAGCAGGAACGGCGTCGTGGGAAGGCCCGGCACAATCACGCCCAGCACACCCAAGCCCACACAGATCAATCCTAAAGCGATATATATTATCCTTTTCATTTTCAGTTGCTTTTATTGTTTTCCTTCCATAGCGGGTCGGTGGAATATCCGTTGAGTGCCGACTCCAGGCTGCAGGCACACCCAAGGACGACGGGACGGTCGGGATACATCTCCCGATACAACGCCACACGGCTTTCCAAGTCCATACCGACAAGAGGGTCGCGATTGTCGTTGAGCCTCATTCCGAGCACCAGAGCCGGGTCGTGCAGCGGTGGCCGCCAGCCATCGTAAAGACAGTATTCCGTATGGTAAAGGAACTTCATTCCGGCGATGCGCTCCGTCATTGGATTGCCGTCGGGCACGCAGCCTTCACCGTAAGCCTTGCACGCAGAGCAGTAGCCTTTGCCGCAGCCGAGGGCGAACAGCACACAGAGCAGTATGCCAGCCAGGTACCACCACCTTGCGGAAGCGAAAACAGGGCGAACCATATTGCGCCACACCAGCAGGAACAGGAACCACAGCGGCACAGGCATAAACATCAACCACATACCAAGAAACAGGCACCAGTAGACGTACACACATGTGCTGATGCCGCACAACAAAGCATTCACACCCTTCATCCGCGTCTGCTCCAACCTGGTGAAACTGATGACGTTCAGAAAACTGACCGCCTGCACAATGGCGGCCCACAACACCGGACGGCAGAAACCCTCATTGCTTGCAACGTTGCCACAAATGCAGATTGCAACCAACAACACATTGACGCCCGGCACGACCTTGTGCCAAAAGCCACTCCAATCTTTCGCCATCTTTTTTTTTAACATTTTTCCCGAATAACGGCAATATTGCGTTTTTATTGTCCCGAAAAATAAAAGCCCCCGCCGTATAGCGGGGGCTTGCGTATCCAATTATTTATTAACACAATATACACTTCAGTCTTCCGGATTCCATTGCTTGAACCAGCGCACCTGGTCCTCGTAGCTCATGTTGAAGTAGCGCTTCTCCTTGTCGAGGGCGCGGATGGCGGCCATCTCGGTGTTGCTCAGGGCGAAGTCCATCACGTCGATGTTCTCCTCTTCAGGGCACGGCCCAGCGAGCGCTCGTTGCGGTAGGCATGGGCGCAGTCGAATACGCAAAAAACATCATAACAAAAAACCGGTCTTCGCATGGGAGCATTCCCTCCGAAGACCGGTTGTACTTGAAAACCAGGAAATCAAATCAGGTTTGTTATCTCTTCTTCCGACAGGCCAGTAATCTCGGCAATATCTTTGACGGCGATACCCTTACTTTTCATCCGCCGGGCCACTTTCACCAAATTGTCGTCTACAGCCTCTTCGTAGTCGTCGGGAACGGACTCCCATAAATTCCAGTCTGTTTCCGCCAGATATTTCTCCACCTGACTACGCAGTTCCGGAATACCGTTAACTGCGGTGTCATACAGTGTCTCAGAAACAATATTTGCATAATCGTGAACCAAAACATGCCGCATACCCTGTACTGTTTTCCACGGCGTCTGCGGATGCTTCTTCTTGAATGCTCTGCTCAACATATAGGCGGCCTCACCCACT
>JAFSYK010000014.1 GCA_017449975.1 Bacteroidales bacterium | reverse complement strand
AGTCTTTCGTCTATTGACAATGCGGTTTTTGATTTCTGTGATAGTCTCTCCGCAATCTATATTCGTAACGGCACAAAAAATCATTTTAAAGAATTACTTACTAAAGATTTGCATGGCAAATTAATAGAGGTTGTTTGATGGTGAATTATTCTTTTTTGTTTGTTAGCGACTACAATAATTGCAAAAAAGAGTGATAATCCAAGATACTGATTAGTTCCGAAAACCTACAATATCGGTTCACTTTTATACACTATACTCTCGGTCTTACTTACTATTTTTGCTCCTCCATAAAGAATAGCGATTATGGCCGTCAAAACCTTTATATCCAGACCCTTACTCTCCCTCGTCATCAGCGTGTTCATCGTGCTGTTGGGGGTGATTTCGTTGCTGTCGCTGCCGGTGGAGCGCTATCCCGACATTGCGCCGCTGGCCATCTACGTGTGGGCGAGCTATCCAGGCGCGAGTGCCGAAACGGTGCAGAAGAGCGTGGTGATGCCGATGGAGGAGGCCATCAACGGGGTGGAGGGGATGACCTACATGACTTCGTCGGCCAGCAACGGCTCGGCCAGCATCACCATCTACTTCGAGCAGGGTGCCAATGCCGATATGGCCGCCGTGAACGTGCAGAATCGCGTCATCCAAGCACAGGCGCAGCTGCCCGCCGAGGTGCTGCAGACGGGCGTGGCGACCGAGAAACGGCAACCCGGCCAGCTCCGCATCATCGCGCTGGAGAGTCCCAACGGCACCTACGACGAGAACTTCCTCAGCAACTATTTCTACAACAACCTGCGTCCCGCCTTGCTGCGCATCAAAGGCGTGGGCAAGGTGGAGGTGTGGGGCGCGCAATATGCCCTCCGGATCTGGCTCAAACCTGACGTTATGGCGCGTCACAAGCTGATGCCCAGCGACATATCCGCCGTGCTGGCCGAACAGAACATTGAGGCCTCTGTCGGTTCGTTGGGCAGCAACTCCGACAATGTGTTCCAATATATGCTGCGCTATACGGGTCGCAAAACCGAGGTGTCGGAGTTCGAGAACCTTGTGATTGCTTCGCTGCCCACCGGCGAGGAGCTGCTGCTGAAGGATGTGGCAGATGTGGAGTTAGGACAGTCGGATTACGACTACATCAACAGCATCAACGGGCATCCGGGCGTGATGGGTTCGGTGAGCCAGATGGCCGGTTCCAATGCCACCAAAATCAACCTCGAAATCGACAAACTGCTGGTCGAAACCGAGAAATCGCTGCCCAAGGACGTGAAAATCGTCACCTTCGACAACACCAACGACTTCCTCTTCGCCTCCATCCGCGAGGTGATTCTGACACTCGTCATTGCCATTCTGCTGGTGCTGGTTGTGGTGCTCTTCTTCCTGCAAGATTTTCGCGCCACGTTGATTCCCGCCGTCGGCATTATCGTCTCGCTCATCGGCACTTTCGCCTTCATGAAGGTGGCGGGATTCTCCGTCAACCTGCTGACGCTCTTCGCGTTGGTGCTGGTTATTGGTACGGTGGTCGATGACTCCATCGTGGTGGTGGAGGCGGTGAAAACGAGGCAAGGTAGAGACGCAAAATTTTGCGTCTCTACAACCTCGGCCCGCAAAGCCTCGGAGGAGGCTATGAATGGTCTTTCCGTCACGCTGTTCACCACCACGCTGGTCTTTATGGTCATCTTCATCCCCGTCGCCTTCATGGGCGGCACCACCGGCATCTTCTTCAAACAGTTCGGTCTGACGATGGCTGTCGCGGTGGGCATTTCGTTGATCAATGCACTGACATTGTCACCGGCATTGTGCGCATTGATGTTGAAACCGTCGTCTTGTAGGGGCGAATCATCATTCGCCCCTACAAAGGCGGTGTCCGATCGAATCAAAAATGCCTACGATGTAACCTTCTCCGCCCTATTAAAACATTACACCAATGTGGTCCGCTGGCTGCTTGGCCGCAAATGGCTTACGGTCGGCAGTGTGGTGGCAGTGTTGCTGCTGTTCGGCATCCTATTCAAAGTGGTGCCCACGGGCTTTGTCCCCAACGAAGATATGGGCACGCTCTTCGTGGACCTTACGCCTCCGCCGGGCTACACGGCCAACAAGACTTTCGAGATGATGAACCGTAATTGCGACAAGATCCGTGAGTTGCCCGAGGTGCAGGATGTCGGCGGCGTGGTGGGTGTCGGAGCCGGTGCCAATATCTTCATCCAACTGAAACCGTGGAAAGAACGCCGAGGAAAAGCACACTCCTCTTCCGCCATTATGGAGAAAATAGACGAGATTTTGTCCCAGGAAACGGAGGCGCAGAGTTTCGTCTCCGAACCGGGTATGGTGGAGGGCTATGGCGGCAACGGCGGCTTCGAGTTCTCGGTGCAGGGTCGCAACGGGCAAGATGCAAAAACGCTGCACGCAGTCACCACCCGTTTTATGGAAAAGCTCAGCGAGCGCCCGGAAATCGGCGAGATCTATTCGAGCTACGATGTCAACTATCCGCAGTACCGTGTTGATTTGGATGTGGCGCGGTGCAAGAAGATGGGGGTCGCACCCTCCACCGTCCTCAACGAGATGGGCGCTTGCTTGGGCGGCGACTATATCTCCAACTTCAACAAGTTCAACAAGGTGTATCAGGTGGATTTGCAGCTCCGGCCCTCCGACCGCAACCGACCCGAGTCGTTGGCGAGTCTCTTTGTGCGTTCCGAAAGTGGCGAGATGATGCCCGTCAACCAGTTCGTCACCCTCACCAAAGAGTATATGCCGCAGTCCATCAACAGTTTCAATATGTTCCCCAGCATCGATGTGTCGGGTAGTGTGGCGCAGGGCAGCAGCTCGGGCCGCGCCATCAAAGCCATCCAGGAGACTACCGCGAAGGAGCTGCCCGTGGGCTACAGCATTGAGTTTGGCGGCATCACCCGCGAGGAGAACCAGACATCCGGCAGAGTGATCTTCATCTTCCTGATATGCATCGTATTCGCCTATCTCGTGATGGTGGCCCTCTACGAAAGTCTTTTCATCCCGCTGGCGGTGATGCTGTCGGTGCCCTTCGGTCTGGCGGGCAGTTTGCTGTTCACCAAGCTGTTCGGCGTGGAGAACAACATCTACATGCAGATCGGGATGGTGATGTTGGTGGGTCTGCTGTCAAAGACGGCCATCCTGCTCACCGAGTACGCTTCGCAGGCGCGCCGCGAAGGGATGTCGCTCGCTGATGCGGCACTCAGCAGCGCCAAAGTGCGTCTGCGTCCTATCCTGATGACCTCGCTGACGATGATTATCGGTATGCTGCCCCTGATGTTCGCCTCGGGCGTGGGTGCCAATGGCAGCCGCACTATCGGAGTTTGTGTCGTGGGTGGAATGCTGTTCGGCACGCTCGGCTTGCTCACCGCTGTGCCCACGCTTTTCACCATCTTCCAAAAGATTCAAGAAAAAGTACACTATGAAAAATAGATTGTTTTTGATATTGGTATCGGCATTGATGGTCGGCTGCGGTGTGCAGAAACCGGTGGTTGAGGAAGCCGTCAGGCCAAATCTTCTTGAACCGGACATCGTACTGGTTGACAGTGTCCCTATGCGTTCGTGGCAGGAGATTTTCGTGGACGAATCTTTGCAAGCACTGATTTCCGAAGCGCTGACGAACAATGCCGATGTGCGCACTATGCAGCTCAATGTGGAACAGGCCGCCATCCAGATGCGGGTGGCAAAATTGTCTTATCTGCCGTCGTTCACCCTGTCGCCATCGGCCACTGTCACCAAAGCCAACGGAGCACCGGTTTCCACCAGCTACGAACTGCCGCTCACGATGAGCTGGGAATTGAACCTCGGTGGACAGGTGGAAGCTCTGAAAGCAGCAACGAAATACCAGTGGATGAACGCACAGGAACAACTCAAATATACGCAGTTGCAGCTCATTGCTTCCGTAGCCAACGCTTACTACACGCTCATCATGCTCGACGAGCAACTGCGGCTTTCGGAGCAGAGCGTGCAACTGCAACGGGAAACGCTGGAGACCATCACGGCGATGAAGGAGGTGGGGATGATGAACGAATTGGCTGTCAATCAAGCCGAAACAGAATTGCAGGCCACTATCGCTTCGGTAAGCGACTTGCGCCTGCAGCGCGAGAAGACCGAACGGGCACTGAATTTGTTGTTGAGCCGCACACCTCAGAATGTTCAATATTCCAATTATACGGATGTGAAAGATATCAATATGGATGCGGATTCACCTGTCAGTTTGGAGGCGCTGGCGATGCGTCCGGATGTGCGCAGCGCCGAGTATCAGCTGCGGGCCTCGTTCAGCAACACCAAAGTGGCGCGCTCGCAGTTCTACCCGTCGCTGAAGCTCACTGCCAGCGGCTTATGGACCAACAACATCGGCGAGATTGTCAATCCCGCCAAACTGTTGCTGAACCTGATTGGCGGACTCACACAGCCGTTGTTTCAGATGGGACAAATCAAGGCGGGATTTGAGATAGCCAAGTCGCAGCAGGAACAGGCGCAAATCGCCTTCGAGCAGGCACTGTTGCAGGCGGGCAGCGAGGTTGCCAATGCTTTGTCGGAATGCCATACCACCCAGCAAAAGCTGCTTGTCCGCAAGGCGCAAGTGGAGGCTAGCCGAAAAGCGGTGGAGAACGTCCGCGAACTGATGCAGTATTCCCCATCCGTCACCTATCTGGAAGTGTTAACCGCCCAGTCGTCCTGGCTCAACGCCCAGTTGCAGCAGACTGCCGACTGGTTGGAGTTACAGCAGGGAAAAATCAATCTATACAAAGCATTATGCCGATAAACCATAGAATTATGCAGTCAAGAGTCAATAAAAATGTAACCTTGTTGCCGCTGCAACCCGACGACCGCGAGCAGTTCATCCTCGATAACCAGCGGGCGTTCAAGTACGGAGCCACCGAAGAGTTCGGTCTCCGTGACAATCATTTTGAAGAGGACGGCGAAATCATTTCCCGTGCCACTATCGAAGCCTCCATTGATGGCGAAAATGCTGAAACCTACCGCGTTCTACTTGACGGGGAGCGTGTTGGCGGTGCCGTTATCAGCGTGAAAGGCGGGTGTGGCGAATTGGAACTGCTGTTTGTCAACCCCGAAGTCCACAGCAAGGGCATCGGTTATTCCGCCTGGTGCCTTATCGAACAGCTGCACCCCGAAGTGACGGTCTGGGAGACCCACACACCCTATTTCGAGAAGCGCAACATTCACTTCTATGTCAACCGCTGTGGTTTCCACATCGTGGAGTATTTCAACAGTCGTCACCCCGACGCAAACGATCCGGATAGCGGAAGTCCTGACAGCGACGGGATGTTCCGTTTTCAGAAAATAATGTCTGAGAATGATACCCATTAACAATTCAATCAATCTTTTTCTTTTGCGATGTTAAAAGAACAAAACGCTATTTTTGCAGCGGCAATCCAATTCGGGTATAAAACAAAGTTCGGGCCGTTGATGGCCAATGTTCATTGGAACAGCCTGAACAACAAAATAGGGGTGTATTTTGGGGCTGGTTATAATTTTTGATTGTTAAAATGAATGTGCGATCCCACAAGTTAGTAAATCATAGTCAACCGATACAACTCTCCGACCATTTCGGTTACCGCAAGTTGATGCGCTTCACGCTGCCCTCCATCGCCACGATGATTTTCACCTCCATCTACAGCGTGGTGGACGGCGTGTTTGTCTCCAACTTCGTGGGCAAAACACCCTTTGCCGCCGTCAACCTGATGATGCCATTTCTGTACCTGATTGGTGTGGTGGGTTCGATGTTGGGCACGGGCGGCAGCGCGTTGGTGGCCAAGACCCTCGGCGAGGGCGACCATCCCAAAGCTAACCGCATCTTTTCCATGCTCATAGTGGT
>JAFSYK010000013.1 GCA_017449975.1 Bacteroidales bacterium | reverse complement strand
CTCGGTGGGGCAGGTGGCCAGCTGGTAGTCGCACTTGCTCTTCTTGCGCTCGATGTGGGCGTTGCGCGACCGCGGGCAGCCGAACATGCGCACCATCGTCTGGTTCAGTATGTGCTCCGCCGTGTGCATCGGCGGGTACTCTTGCTTGTTATGCTCGTTAAGAATCGGTTCTTGTTCCATTCTTTATAGTATTATAGTCGATAAATCAACCCTTTCGGGACCATACCACACGAACCCTTGCCTGGGTTCTGGCCATAGATGGAAATGACGTTTTGCCCTTACGATTCGAGTGATAATAATATTGTCGAATTGAAATGTGACTTCCAATCTGAGTTTTCTGATTTTCTTGATATCAACAGGTTCTGTCCACGCTTGAAAACTGAAGCTCCAATCATTATTCTGTCCGCTTGTTGGCACTATCCAAGGCAATGAATCAATCGTATAATCTGTTTTTATATCGCGATTATATCGGGTAGTTGAATCAAATGCAGCAGCCGAAGTTCTTTCAATATTCCAAGGTAATGTGTCTTTGTCATTAACTATGATAAGAATGTTTTTCAATGTGCACTTATTGTAGTGGACATCACCTGTACGATGTCTTTTTACTTGACTTATATCGCCCCATATACAAAAAGTATTGACAGAATCTTTAACATAATTGAGCCCCTTGTATTGCTTATAAGACAGTGCTATTCTTGAAGAAAAAGACCTTCTATTGATATTGGACACACGATATATGCTGTCCATCGGCATTGTAGCATTGGTGATAGTGTCCGTGAAATAGGACTTGTCGTGTAAATAAGAATTCCAACTTTCGTGTAATCTGAAAGAGGCAGAACAGCTACAGAAAAACGAGCAAATGATAAAAGCAAACAGAAGAAGCACCACGTGTTGTTTTGCGGGTGTGTTTGTCGCTCCCGTGTGCATCGGCGGGTACTCCTCTTTGTTATGAGCGTTGAGCTCATGACCTTGCTGCATCTCGGCAGAACAAACTTTGTTTGTTTTGCTCTCGTCTTCCGCAAGGTTGTGGGCGTTGAGAATCGGTTCTTCCATATATTCTTGATTATTATTTTTTAATTCTCTTTATACCTTACGCATTCCCAGTCGACGGGGGTGAAGTCGGAGGTGTCGTCCTTGTAGTCGGGGTCGGGCATGTACCACCACAGGCCCTCGAAGTATTGGCGCAGTCGTTTGTCGCGGAACACATGGCCACGGTGGGCGTAGGGCAGGTTGCGGACGACGCGCTGGCGGAAGGCCGCGTCGGCGGGTACCTCCTGCATTCCCCCGTAGGGACCCCAGTTGATTTGTGCGGTGCGGTCGTAGGTACCGCCCGCGATGCATTGCTTGCCAACGTAGCATCCATCGACTCCCACGGCGCGGATGGTCAGTTCTCCCGTGGGGCGGAAGTCGGTGGCGTGGAGGGTGATGGCGCCGTTGCGGAGGCTCACCTCGGCGCATGGGTCGCCGTAGCAGGTGGCGCGTCGCGTCTTGCCCATGCCCTCGCTGACGGCGAAGGGGGTGCCGGCAAACGTGCTGTCGAAGACGTAGAAGTGTTTGGCCGTGCTGTCGGCGCGGATGGTGAGGGTGAAGTCGCCAATCTTGCCTCCGGCCCAGCGGGTGGCGGGCGTAAGCTTGTATTCGACGATGAACGGGCTGCCCACGTTGGTCGACATGCGGTAGACATAGGTGTGGCGCACGCGGTTGAGGCCCGGCTGGAAGTCGGCGTCGAAGTAGTAGACGTAGGCGAAGCGGATGCCGGCATCGTAGTCTATTGGGTTGTAACCGGACTTCGGGTCGGCGTTGGCGGTGTCGTAGAGCCAGTTGTTGTCCCACATGTAGTAGCGTTTCAGGTCTTTGACCTTCGTCAACGGCAGCGTGTCGGCCACGCATACGGCGTTGCTGTACGCCAGCCGGCGGCCGTTCATCACGACGGTGAAGAGGCTGATGCTGGGGTGGCGGCCGTCGGGGTGGAACTTATAGTCGTAGTTGTACGGCGGGTCGGCCTCGAAACCCATCGTGAGGCGCTTGGCGGGGCCGGGGTTCCAGAACTCGTACTGCACATCCACGCGGGCCATTCCGTTGTCCATCAGGCTGATGGTCAGAGCCTCGCGCTTCACGCTGATGTCCGTCTCCTGCAGGGGGACGAGCTGGTTGCCACGGGTGTAGTAGGTGCCGTCGTTGGCCGCGGCGGGTAGCGACGCAACCATGCAGAGCATGGCCAGGATACATAGTCTCAGTGTTTTCATTTTTTTATTCCATACCTAAAAGACAGTGCAAAGATACGAAAAAAAAAACAATTCTGTGTATTTGAAGTTTTTTTGTATATTTGCAATTTGTAGTTGAGCCTGGATTTATGAAGAAGTCTCTGATACTCTTGATGCTGTTGGTGGTTAACGTTGTGCTCAGGGCCAATGGTGACCCCGTTGCCGAGCGGTCGGCGCTGACGTTGGCGCGTATGCCGGTGGCGGTGCATGTGCCGGAGGTGCAGTTGCTCGACGAGCGCTGCCGCTTCACGCTCCATGCCACCCGTACCGACGTCGAGGTGCGCTACCTGCTCCACAACCGGTCGCAGCAGGATTTCCGTTCGTTGCCCTACGGGTTCCCGGTCGATTGGTTCGGCGAGGGACGTGTCCATTGGGAGAGCCGCGACATCTGGAGCGAAAGCCTGATTGAGCGTGGCTGGCGCGACAGTTATGTGCAGGATGTCATGTTCAGCCTCAACGGGCAGAGCCTTGCGTGGCAGTGCTCTGCGGACACCGTCTTGAGGCCCAGCGCGGCGGTGTGCGACACCGATTTCATCACCGAGATGAGGTGGCATATCGACAGTGGCCTCTGGACGCGAGACCCCCTGTTGGCTCCCGACGACGGGCCCCGCCACTATTCCGCTGCCCGCGCGCAGCAGATCATTGCCAAGTACGGCGACAGCATCCTCTACTACGACCCCGCTCTCTGCCGCCGTTGGTACTATGTGCGGCTCGACATTCCGGCGGGCGGCACGGTGGAGCTTACCGTGCACTACTCGATTGAGAATCATACCTATAATGGCCTGTCCGATGCTATGACGCTTTTCGAAGCCAAGCATTATGTCTGTGGCGAATTCCAGTATGACTTTTCGCCCGCGGCCTATTGGGGCGACGGCCATGCGCAGCGGATGAGCGTCGAGCTTGATACTGTCGACATTCACCACTATTGGCAATCGGTCAGCGTCGAAGGCCTCGCCATGCGCAGGCAGGGTAGGGGCTTCGCCTTCGAGGGTCGCAACGTCGACCTTGCCGCCGCCGAGCCGTTGAAGGTGCACTACTGCACCGACCGCGGTTTCAGCGAGTCGCTGTCCGGCCTGCTGAGCCGCCGCATCGACCCTGGCCGCTACACCGTCGCGGTCAGCGGCGCCGACCCCAAGTATCCGAAGGAGAACCTCAGCGACCTCGACCTCGGCACCGCCACGGTGCTGCGGGCCGACGGCGGCGATTCCATCTATGTCCGCATCACCTTCCCCGACTCGGTATTCGTCACCGGGGTGCTGCTCTACAACGGCTACTGCAAGGACCGCGCAGCCTGGCGCAACAACAGCCGCATAGACACGCTGCACTGCCACCTCGCCACGCGCGTGGGGAGTCAGCCCGGCGAGGAGATGATTCAGCTCTACTATGCCGGAAGCGACTACAAACGTGAGCTTCAGGGCCACGAACCCGAGGACTTTTCGTGGCAGGGACTGACCGATGCCGCCATCAAGGTGCCCGTTGCCGAGCCCAGGATGGAGTACGATTTCCCGTGGAGCTACGACGACACCCGCCAGAAAGTGAAGGAACTGACCCTCTGTGTCACCGCCGCCCGCAAAGGCCGCCGATACGACGACCTTTGTGTCTCGGAAATAATAATATTAGGAGATTAAATGGAAACAATCAAGAAAATCTACAAGATAGGCCTCGGTCCCAGCAGCAGCCACACCATGGGACCCCACCGTGCGGCCACGATGTTCGCCGCCCGCACCAAGAATATCGCTTCGCGCTACCGCGTCACCCTCTACGGTTCCCTCGCCGCCACGGGCAAGGGGCACCACACCGATGTCGCCATCAAGCGCGGCCTGGCTCCCAAGGAGGTGGAAATCGTCTGGCGGGCGGACGTGGTGAAGCCGTTCCACACCAACGGCATGCTCTTCGAGGCGTTGGATGCCGACGGCGGTGTCGTCGACCACTGGCTGGTCTACAGCGTCGGCGGCGGCTACCTGGCCACCGAGGAGGGCGAGGTGCCGCTGGGCATCACGCCGGAGGGCGAGGTCTACCCGCACAACACCATGCGGGACATCATGGAGTATATCGACCGTGAGGGCCTGAGTTTCTGGGAATATGTGGAGCAATGCGAGGACGGGACGCTGTGGATGTACCTCGAGGAGATGTGGCAGCAGATGCAGCAGACCATCGAGGAGGGCCTCCAGGACGACCGCGTCATCGCCGGCGGCCTGCACCTGCGCTCCAAGGCGCACCAGTACTTTGTCCGTGCCAGCGGCTTCAAACCCTCGCTGCAGAGCCGCGCCCTCGTCATCGCCTATGCCCTGGCCACCAGCGAGCAGAACGCCTGCGGCGCCAAGATCGTCACCGCCCCCACCTGCGGCTCCAGCGGCGTGCTGCCGGCGGTGCTGTATCACCTGAAGAAGAACCACGGATTCAGCGACCGCGAGATACTGCGCGCCATGGCTACCGCCGGCCTCTTCGCCAACGTCATCAAGACCAACGCCACCATCAGCGGTGCCGAAGCGGGCTGCCAGGCCGAGGTGGGCAGCGCCTGCGTGATGGCCGCCGTGGCCAGCAACCAGCTCTTCGGCGGCAGCCCCAAGCAGATAGAGTACGCCGCCGAGATGGCCATGGAGCACAACCTGGGTCTGACGTGCGACCCGCTGTGCGGACTGGTGCAGATCCCCTGCATCGAGCGCAACGCCATGGCCGCCCTCCGCGCGCTCGACATCAACATCTACGCCATGATGAGCGACGGCCGCCACATCATCAGCTTCGACAAGGTGGTCCGCACCATGAAGCTCACCGGCCACGACCTCCCCAGCCTCTACAAAGAGACCTCCCTCGGCGGCCTGGCGCTGGACGATTAGATTCAAACGACAACAATGACAACTAAAAGAACGTTGACTTTGTCCTCGATTCTGCATTTTTTTTGATATTTTCTATTGTATATCAAATATTTTGCGTATTTTTGTGCCGATTTGGAATTGAACTCCAAATCGGTATGATTTTATTGTAATAGTATGATTAACAGGGAACTTATAACAGAAACTTTACGTGTCGGAAACGATTTCCCGGTACTGATTTTGACGGGACCAAGGCAGTCGGGAAAGACAACATTGTGCAAAATGGCATTTCCCGATTACAAGTACATCAATCTGGAAAACCCGGATATAAGGGATGCAATACGGGTCGATCCGATGTCATTCCTGAAAGGAAACCCATGTGGAATGATTCTTGATGAAGCCCAGCAGTTGCCGGAGATGTTTTCATACATTCAGGTACTGGTTGATGAGGACAAGGAGTTACGTTTTGTTCTCAGTGGTAGTAATAACTTTACGCTGATGGAGCGTATAACTCAGTCGCTTGCCGGCAGAGCTGCGTTACTGACGTTGTTACCGCTTTCGATATCGGAAATAAAACCTGATGTGTCCACTGATGAGCTGATATTCAATGGGTTTTATCCGGCGGTATGGGGTGATGGCCGTCGGCCATACGATGTCTATTCCAACTATTACCGCACATACATCGAACGAGACCTGCGCCAACTGATTAACATCAAAGACCTCGACCTCTTCCGTCAGTTTGTCAGGCTGATGGCGAGCCGTGTGGCCAATGAGTTCAATGCATCGCGTATAAGCAACGAGATTGGTGTAGATGTCAAAACCGTGCAACATTGGCTTAGCATTTTGACCACGTCCTACATCGCATTCACCTTGCCACCCTACTACCGCAATATTGGTAAACGTATTGTAAAGGCTCACAAGCTGTATTTCTATGATACAGGACTGGTGAGTTACCTGCTGGGATTAGACAGCCCTGAGCAGGTGGCATTGCATCCATTAAGGGGTGCGTTGTTCGAAAACATGGTTGTGGCTGAATTCTACAAACGGCGTTTCAATCAAGGCAAAACGCCTCATCTATTCTACTACAGAGACAATACCCAGAAAGAGGTTGACCTGATTGAGGAAGAAAGTTTCGGTCAGTTGTTCGCCTACGAAATTAAATCGGCAAAGCGTTTCAATACCCAGTTCGCCGCTGGCATCGACTACTTCAAAAAGCTGTATGGCGAAAGTGTCGTTGGAGGCACCATTCTATATGACGGTGATGAGTGTATTGAAACAAGCAATATCATTTGCAGGAACTGGAGAGATCTCTAATTGTTTAGACGGCTAAGCCATGACTTCCCCAGCCTCTACAAAGAGACCTCGTTGGGCGGCCTGGCGCTGGACGACTGAAGCCCTTCAGGGAGTCTTTAGGTTTTACTCCCCGTTTACTCAAAGTTTAATCAAACTTTTCCTCGGTAGCTGTTCCCGATAGGATTCATTCAATGTAACTATATGGGTTCTTTAGCAAAAAGAGCATACCTCCGATTGGGAAGATATGCTCTTGACTGCAAGAATCTTTTTTCTCTTACCTTACCACCACCCTTCGGGCGGGGGTATCGTCAACCTTGACCAAGTAAACGCCAGCTGTCGGCACATCAATCACGGTCGTTTCGGTGGCACGTGACGAAAAGATGCAACGCCCATCGATACTATAGACGCTCACCATTCTGCCTTCTGCGCCGCCGACAGACAAATAACCATCCTGACTGCTCACGGTATACGTCTTTTCGTTCGCATCCTCAATGTCGTTGGTGTTTGGAGTTGTGAACTGCGTCTTTGTAATCGTACCCACCTCGTCGTTGCTGTTGTATGGTACTACAACCAGCAGATAAGCTGTGTTGGGTGTCAGTCCGTTCATATATCCTGACACATTGTTGTAGTTCCTTTCCGATGCACCATAATTTTGGTTGACATAGTTGATGATTGCCTCGTCCGTAGTCAGTCCGTTTTGCGTAATTGCCGACTGCGGACCGTAGAAATAGTAGAAATACGATGTGTGTTGTCCCATGACGATGTCGGCGTGTGCACTGGTGGATTCAATTTCGCTGATTGTTGCCGTCACAGTGGCAGTGTCCGTAGTGCCCAGCGTAGTGAACTGCTCCCAGCAAACCGTTCCCACCTCGCCGTTGTCGTTGTAGGGCACTACCACTAATTTATAGGTGGTGTTGGGGGACAGGTCGTTTATGAAGTATCTGGAAATATCGAAATATTCTCTGTCTGATGAGCTGTAGTGCTGATTGACATAGCTTATAATTGCCTCATCGGTAGTAAGCCCGTTCTGGGTGAATTCCGACTGTGGACCATAGAAAAAGTAGTAGTACCAGGTGTGCTGTCCCATGACAATTTCAAACATTGCACTGGTGTCTGTAATCTCACTAATCGCTGCTGTCGCCGTGGCTGTACCGGCAACATCTGAAGCAAAGGTGGCCATATAGAAAGCGTAGCCTGTTACTGTGATTGTACGCGGATTCTGAGTGTTTCCATCTTGCCACTGTACGAAGTGGTAGCCCGTGTTGGGCGTGGCAGTCAGCGTAGCTGTGGCTCCATTGCTGTAGTATCCACTACCGCTGACGACTCCTCTTGTGGGGGATGCACTTTCGGCCCAAATGAAATGAGCCTGAATATTGCTGTCACATTGGATGTTGGAGAAGGCGTTCCAACCTTGATACGCTGCCAATGAAACGCACGGCACGTAGACAGGAATGTCGTGAGGAACATTATAAAACACGCCGCCGCTATAATGAGGATCATACTCAAGTGTTGGTGGTACTTCTGCATATAATGTAATCGCATCAAGACTGCTGCAATCCTTAAAAGCATTCATTTCAATTGTAGAGACGGAGCAACCGATTGTCAGCGTGTCGAGACTGCTGCAACCTAAAAACGCTGCATGGCCAATTATGGTGACTCCGTGACCGATAGTTACTGTGTCGAGCCCATAACAACTACTAAACGCAGAGCCTCCAATGGATGTGACGGAGTTAGGAATGGTAACAGATTTGAGGCCATCGCAGCGAAAAAAAGCAGATTCCTGAATTGTTATGATAGTATTGGGAATGGTCACCGAGGTGATGCCGATGCATCCAGATAATGCGCAGCTACCAATTGAGGTGACCTCATAGGTGTTACCACTGTATGTTACCGATGCGGGAATTTCTAGGTCTCCGGAAGGTTTTGTAAAACCATAATATGGTTGAGTCCAAGATGAGCCAGGATATGTTAATATCGCTTGCCCCCCCGTAATGTTATAGTACAACGTCTGTCCTGTGGGGGCTATAGCAGAGAAGCTATAGGCGAAGGCACTTTGCCCAAAAGCCAGCAACGTGGCAAAAAAAAGTATTACTTTCTTCATAATTATGATTGTTTAATTGTTTTACGAAACTCTTCTGTGGATATTGCGCTATTTGTGAAGGAGGTCTTTTATGTCATCAAGCAACCCTTTGTACATATCCCGCTCCCTTTCTAACAGGGCATTGGCATACGAGAAATTGGCTATTTCTTTTTTCTGTTGGAGTATTTTTTCATCTTTTTTATACAGTTCAACTATTACAGTCCTTTCTTTCGGTGTATCTACTTTCTTTAATTCAGTATAGAGATTCCAGACCGACTGGAAACTTTCCCGAATGCTCTTGCAGTATACATCCATAAGGGGCAACAAGTATAACAGACGCCATCAGATGTCAAGTATAAAGTATGATCCCTCTCATACGCATAGCGCATTGCATATAGTTTAAAATCTTTATCTATGCTTTCGTTGAATACTTCTCCGTTCTCATTAATGTGTTCTACATCGTAATAAAATGTATAATTGGGATGACCTGTGTAAAAATCAACTGTGCTACTCTTATGTACCAGAATACACCGGTTGGCTGTTTCTAAAACAGAAGGGTCTATAGAGCATAAGAGTTGATTATCTTCTTGGATTGCAAGGAAGGTCGTACCTTCATATCCCTTATGGTTCTCTTCGTATTCCTTTTTGATTTGATTGATACGTTGAATTGCTTTGTCTACAAAATCCATTTTTCCATTCAACCGCCACCTCCAACGGAAATGTTAAATATTACATAATAAGAAAAGGCATGAGGTCATGTGCTCATGTCGTCTTTTATCAGGTATCGCCAAACACCTTTGCTGGAACGAATCATTGGGGTACATTTCTCACGCCTGACGGTATGCTGATGTGATATAGCATACACATACAAGCGAAAGCAAAATGCTCACTCCCCCAGCTGGAACTTTGGCGAAATTCGATAAAAGGGACTTTATCGCAATGCTTTTCTTGCTTACAACTTTCGCTCTCGAAAGTCGGTGCAAAGATACAAACATTTCCCGATATGGCAAAATAAAGTTTACTGTTTAAGGTTTAAGGTTTATGGTTTATGGTTTACGGTTTATGGTTTATGGTTTAAGGTGGCTGAGGTATTAAACTGATAGTTGCAAAAAAATAATCGCCGCACGGAGGTTTCTTCCGTGCGGCGGCAGGTCTGATGGGAATGATGTGTTGTTCTATTCTTTCACCATCCGAGCAATGGTGTCAATCATTTCTTTGGCTGGAGCGAGTTGGTCGGCCAGCTCTGCTTTTGATACTTCGTACACGCAGTTGTAGTCGCTGTTCTCACGCATGGTTTCTAATTGGCTGAACAATCGCCCCATTTCTTTGGGTAGTTTTCCTGTATTGATGTAATGTTGACAGAATGCCACAAATGCACCTTTGTGTGATTTGACAAGGTGACTGTCATGTATCAAAAGAGCGCTGACGGCATGGAACACGGCATAATATAGTCGGCTTGCTGCGCTGCTGAGCCGGTTAAGGTCGGATAGTACAACAGCATCGTCGTACGTGGATTGGGCTTTTTCAATCTCAAGATTAACCAGGGTGATTCTATTTACTTCATCCAAACTCATCGCAGTACAATTTTGTCTTGTTCAACATTGTCGTGAAATGGAACATAGTCCCATTTTATCCATTGTTTTTTGGGATAAACGGTTGGATTTATTTCTTCGTCAATGTCAACGCCAAGCATCCTAAAATCGAAAACGGCGTTGTAGTCCATGGAAGAAAGGCTATTTTTGTCGAGCAGTATCAGCAGGTCGTAGTCGCTGTCGGGGCGGGCGTCGCCGCGGGCACGCGAGCCATAGAGCCACAACGAGGCGTCCTCGGGAAGGATTTTCTCGCCGAGCTCTTTGATGCGTTGTATGACCTCTTCTTGTTTCATTTTCAAATTGCAAAGATACAAACATTTCCCGATATGGCAAAATTAATTTAAGGTTTAAGGATTAAGGTTTAAGGTTTAAAGTGGCAGGCGCTTTTTCTAAATATGGCAAAATAAATTTAAGGTATATGGTTTACGGTTGAAAGAGGTCGACGCGTCTTTCACTTTAAACCGTAAACTTTAAGGGTGGTTCTATTAATTCACTTTTAGTAGCGTCTCTCCGAGACGCGGGTGAGCATCTGTTTGATTTACCCCACACTTCCGTGTGGGGTGAGTGAGAGTAATGCCTCTTCGAGGCAATTAATAGAAGTCATCTTAAACCGTAAACTTTAAACCTTAACCCCTAAACCGTAAACCCTAACCCCTAAACCGTAAACCGTAAACTATAAACTATAAACATTAAACCAAAATTCTGGTTCAGTCCTCGAGGGCGTAGCCGAAGCTTTTGAGGGCGCGGTCGCTGTTGCGCCAGTCCTTGAGGACCTTGACGTGGAGGCTGAGGAAGCAGCGTTTGCCGGTGAATTCCTCGATGTCGCGGCGGGCTTCGGTGCCGAGTTTCTTGATGGCCTTGCCCTGGTGGCCGATGAGGATGGCTTTCTGGCTGTCGCGCTCGACGAAGATGAGGCACGAGATGTTGTCGATGCCTTCCTTCTCCTCGTAGCTCTCGACGGCGACCTCGCAGCTGTAGGGGATTTCCTTCTGGTAGTAGAGGAGTATCTTCTCGCGCACGATCTCACTGACGAAGAAGCGCATGGTGCGGTCGGTCAGTTCGTCCTGGGGGAAGTAGGGGGCAT
>JAFSYK010000103.1 GCA_017449975.1 Bacteroidales bacterium | reverse complement strand
CATCTACGAGGTGCGTGGTTTGCGCGTTATGCTTGACCGTGATTTGGCGGAGTTGTATAATGTAGAAACTCGTGCTTTGAATCAGGCGGTGAGACGTAATATCGACAGATTCCCAGAGGATTTTATGTTTGTGATGACCGAGGATGAGATGAATGCTTGGAAATCACAAATTGTGATGTCCAATTCTATCCGTATGGGGATGCGCCGTCCTCCTGTTGTATTTACAGAGTTAGGTATTGCTATGTTGAGTTCGGTGCTGCGGTCGGAGACAGCCATACAGGTGAACATCAATATTATGCGGGCGTTTGTGGCCATTCGTCACGCTATAGGTGCTTGGCAGGGTGTCAACTTGAAAGTGGAGCAGCTGTCGCACAAGGTCGACAACCTCAACGCCCGTGTGGACGAGATTCTCCACGAGCAAAATGAGAACAATATGGAGATGGCCGTGCAGATAAACGCCCTCAACGACGCCCTTGACCAACTGCGCGAGAAACCATCAACACCCCGGAAACGTATAGGGTTTAAACAAGGGAACAAATGACCGTGCTGGAAGACGAGAAGAATATCCAGGGAACATTTGATAGCGTAGCGGAGAACAAACGAAATAGGAAACTGCTGAAATAACAAACAACAACAAACATATGAAATTCAAGAAAATCATAGCACTTTTACTCTTATTGCCAATGGTCTCCTTCGGCCAGCAGACTGACACCTCGGCTGTCGCCGACACAACTTATCATGTGTTCATACCCAAAGACCTGCCAGACTGCATACGGCAGCTTGACTCCATGCTCAACAAAGAGGACAAGGATTATATACGCAAGGAAGGTGCGGTGTCGGTACACTTCTCGCTGGGAATGTGGCTTCGCAACAACTGGGGCCTCTGGGGCGGCTCACGCCTGAAGACCTACTTCAATGACAACGGCATCCAGCATCCCGACGATATGTCGGGTGTCATCCTCGACTGCTACGTCAAACATTTGAAAAACGAGGAAGTAAACTACAAGCGCATGCTGCGCGATGCCCGACGTGCCGAGGAGAAGTGGTTTAAGAAGACTATGGAACAGGAAAAAGAGGAACGAAAAGAGGAGCGGCTAAGATGGAAATATCTGGACCGCTACGAGTGTAAGTTCGACTACGACACCATCCCCTTCGACAGTTCCACGGCCTTCCTCCACCTGCCACTGACGGTGGACAGCCGCACTGGCACACAGGTGCGCTACCGCCAGCGCGGCGAGCCACTGGAGGAGGAGCTGGCGTGTGTGAGACGCACCATCAACCGTCCGCCCCGCTGGACGCCGCGGCCCGACGAACGGGTAAATCCCTTGCGCACCACTTATAAGCAGACGCTGCAAGGCCGCGTGAAGCATCTGGAAGAGGATATGTACAGCGAGAATGGGCATGACCACTACGAATACGACTTCAACCCCGACGGCACCCTGGCTCGCAAGACGAACTACTGGCAACGAAACAACACCAAGCAGACGACATACTACCGCTCGGAATACACCTACGCCAACGGTCGCCTCACGGAATACCGCTACTACACCAATGACACCCTCAAGAAAGTCACCCAATATGTCTACACCGGCGAATACATGATTGCCTGCACCGGCGACGACAGCGTCCGCTACCTCCTCTCGCCCGAGGGACAGCCACTACTGATTTACTACCCCAACGGCTATTCTCACATCTTCGAATACGACACCCTGGGGCGCAAGGTGAACCATCTGGAGTACCGCAGTGACAGCCTGCGCTGGTGGAAGTCGTTTGTCTACGACGACAGCCTTCGGGTGATCTATGAAATCGGCAACCACTACCTCAACGAGTCCACCGTGGAATGCCACGTGATAGACGAACGAGGCAACGAACTGGGCGAATGCTGTCCCCTCCTGCTGCCCACCTTCAACTATAAGAAGACCCTCTACTCCTACCGCTACGACCGCTACGGCAACTGGACCAAGCGTTACTTCATGGGCGAACTTTATACCCGCCGTAAAATAAAATACTATTGAGGAGCTTTAAAAGAATTAGTTGTTTCTTTTTTCCGTCATCAGACGGAAAAATCTACAAGATCCACAAGATTCCTGCTCCGTCAGGAGCAAGGAGATTTTCCCAAATTATTTGAAGAATGCATTTCACGAATGCAACTCAATACCAGCCATTGAAATGGCTGGCTACCAATGGCCACGCACAGTCAGCTCTACGCTCTCCACAGGAGCTTGTACCCTGCGGCATCACTTGTCTGGTCAAAATTAAAACAATTTCTAAGCAGAATAATACGGATGAACAATAATACGGATGAACAATGTATGCACATTTGAATCAACAGCAGATTCCCGAAGGTTTGGTAATCCGCTTTTTTATTGTTCCTTTTCAAGGTGCCGTTTTCTCGCCATGCCAAAGTGAACAAGTTCCCTTTGGGCTTTTGGCTTAACGAAAATGTTCATAAATATATAGCAGTTTTGGGCTTTGAATTCAAAGATAATTCGTATCTTTGTAAATTGCCTTCATGCAACCAAATTAAAGTAAAATATTAATCCTTAAACGTTTAAGTTAAAAAATTATGGCAAAAGAAAAAAAATTCATGACATGTGACGGTAACTGCGCTGCAGCGCACGTGGCGTACATGTTCAGCGAGGTAGCAGCTATCTACCCCATCACCCCCTCCAGCCCTATGGCCGAGTATATCGACGAGTGGGCCGCCGGTGGTCGTAAGAACCTCTTCGGCGAGACCGTGAAGGTCGTCGAGATGCAGAGCGAGGCCGGCGCCGCAGGTGCCGTGCATGGTAGCCTCCAGGCCGGTGCTCTGACCACCACCTACACCGCTTCGCAGGGTCTGCTGCTGATGATCCCCAACATGTACAAGATCGCCGGCGAACTGCTGCCCGGCGTG
>JAFSYK010000102.1 GCA_017449975.1 Bacteroidales bacterium | reverse complement strand
TGGCTATAGAGTGAGTGTTCACCTCTTCCCATTCCGAACAGAGAAGTTAAGCCTCACATCGCCGATGATACTGCACTTGTTTGTGGAAAAGTAGGTCGCCGCCAATTTTTTATAAAGGGAGTCTCTCGGGACTCCCTTTTTCTGTTTCTATAATCAACTCCAATCAAGCAGCTGTTTAGCCGATTTCGGCTGCGCCCGAAAGCAACCCGAATGAAGTCATTGCAGCCGATCTCGGCTGCCCCCACCTTCCTAGTATGAAACCCACCGAAGGCAATATATTGATGGAGTCGATGCTTTCGCAGCGTGATGCGGAGCAAGCCGTCAATCTGTCCCGCTTTTTCAAGACGGGAAAGGGCCAGTACGGCGAAGGCGACCGTTTTCTGGGCGTGAAGGTGCCTGTCACACGCCAGATTGTCAAGCGCTATTGGCGCGAGACGTCGTGGGAGAACCTGGAACAATGCATCCGAAACGAATACCACGAGGTGCGGCTGGCGGCGTTGCTGGTTCTGGTGCAGCTGTTCAAACATGCCCGCAAAGATGAGGCAATGCAACGTCGTTGCATCGATTTCTACCTGTCGCATATGCAGTATGTCAACAACTGGGACTTGGTCGATCTGAGTTGTTATGAACTGCTGGGGGCATGGTTGCTCGACAAAGATCGGCAGTTGCTCTATCGGTTGGTTGCCGATGGTAGGAGCATCTGGGAACAGCGCATCGGCATAGTGAGCACGATGGCCTTCATCCGCCACGGTGAGCTAGATGACACCTATGCTTTGGCCGACCTCTTCCTGACCCAGCCAGAGCCCCTGCACGACCTGCTGCAAAAAGCCGTCGGCTGGTTACTGCGCGAGGCTGGCAAGCGGGATATGGATCGGCTTCGACAATGGCTGCTGCCACGTCGTTCTACCATGCCACGCACGATGCTGCGCTATGCCATCGAAAAGTTCCCAGAAGAAGAAAGGAAGAGGCTGCTTGCATGTGGGTTGCGGCCTATTGTTGCTAATCACTAATTGCTATTCTCCCATCACAATAATTCTCAATTCTCAACTCTCAATTCTTAATTTGTCTCCGTGTTTCTCCAACTGATATTTACTTTTTTGAAGATAGGTCTCTTCACCTTTGGTGGAGGCTATGCCATGATATCCCTTATACAGAGCGAGGTCGTCGTCACCCATGGCTGGATTACGGCGCAGGAGTTCACGGATATTTTGGCTGTCAGCCAGATGACGCCGGGACCTGTCGGCATCAATGTCGCCACCTATACGGGCTACACGGCGCTGCTGCATGCCGGCTACAGTCCTTTGCTGGCGATTGTTGGGTCGCTCTGTACCTCTGCTGCTGTCTTGTTGTTGCCCATCCTCCTGATGTTGGCTGTCAGCCGCTGGCTGTTGCGTCATTCCGACAACGTTGTCGTCAAGAGCGTGATGATGATGCTCCGTCTCACTGTTATCGGCGTCATCGCCTCCGCCGCCGTGGTGCTGCTCAATGTCGATTCGTTTGGCAGGGTAGGGTGGAATCGTCAGTTTGTAGTCAGCGTCCTACTCTTCGTTGCCGTCTTCAGCTGCTCTCTCTTGCCGCGAGAAAGGCAGATACAGCTGGGCGGACGCTCCATCGTGCTTCGCCGTCCCTCACCTATATGGCTGCTGATAATCAGTGGTGCCATCGGTGCTATCGTCTATGCATTATAGTATAGAAATGTGATGAAAAAAGTAGAGGGCTGCAGCTTTGCTGCAGCCCTCTGTTATTAGCGCTGTAATAATTTTGCAATGCTTACTTCTGCATAGCTTTCAGGCGCTCGGTGAGCATGGGGACGATCTTGTGGAGGTCGCCCACGATGCCGAGGTCGGCCACGCTGAAGATGGGGGCGAACTTATCCTTGTTGATGGCGATGATGTATTCGCTTTCCTCCATGCCAGCGAGGTGCTGGATGGCACCGCTGATGCCGCAGGCGATGTAAAGATTCGGACGCACGGTCTTACCCGTCTGTCCCACCTGACGACTCTGCTCCATCACGCCAGCGTCAACCATGGCACGGCTGCTCGACACTTCGCCGCCCAGCTCTTTGGCCAGGGCTTCCAGCTTGGCGAAGCCCTCTTTGTTGGCGACGCCACGTCCGCCGGAGACCAAAATCTTGGCTTGGCTGATGTCGGTGACGGTCTTCTCTTCCTTCACGGTCTTTACGAGCTTGACACGGGCAATCTTCTTCTCGTCGAAGTTGATGCTGTAGTCCACCACCTCGCCTTTGCGGCTGGGGTCGGCGGGCATCTTCTGCATCACACCGGGACGCACGGTCGACATCTGCGGACGGTGCTCCTTGCAGAGGATGGTGGCCATGAGGTTACCACCGAAGGCGGGACGCGTCATGCGGAACTCGTGCGCCTCGTCGTCGCTGATCTCCAGCTTGGTGGCGTCGGCGGTGAGACCCGTGCAGTTGCGTGCCGACACGCGGGGACCGAGGTCACGGCCGATGGTAGTGGCACCAATCAGCAGGATGCTCGGTTTCTGCTCTTTGATAATCTGGGTGATGGCCTGGGTGTAGGGCTCGGTGAGGTAGTCCTTCAGCAGGTCGTGGTCAACGACCAGCACCTTGTCGGCACCGGCGGCAATCAGCTCGTCGGCTTTGGCTTTGATGCCCTTGCCCAGCAGGATGGCGACGACCTTCTCGTTGTTGGCGTCGGCCAGTTCGCGGGCTTTACCCAACAGCTCCAGAGCAACATTCTGAATCTTGCCTTCGCGCTGCTCGGCAAATACATAAACGTCTTTATATTCTGATAATTCCATTGTTTAATCGTTTAATTGTTTAATCGTTTAATTGTTGCTGCTTGTATAATCTGTTTTAGTGAAACAGTTAAACAATTCATCAGTCAACAATTCAACATTAAATAATATGTTTCTCTTTGAGCTTGTTGATAATCAGTTCAACGGCCTCTTCGGGTGTCACCTCGTGAGTCTCGCCGGCGGGCTTCAGCTGCTTCGGGAAGGCTTTGAACACGCTGGTGGGCGAACCGGCTTTGCCGATGCGGTCTTCGGGAACGTCGATCTTGTCGGCACCCCACACCTCAACCTCTTTGTCGTAGGCGGTGACGATGCCGTTGACGCTCATGTAGCGGGGCTGCACGGCGCTGGCCAGGGCGGTGACGACGCAGGGTGCCTGCATCTGCAGGATCTGGTAACCTTCCTCGGTCTGTTTGCGGATGGTGAAAGTCTTGGTGGCCTCGTCATATTGCAGGTCTTCCATATACGACACCTGCGGCAGGTCGAGGTGCTCGGCAATCTGCGGTCCCACCTGTGCGGTGTCGCCGTCGATTGCCTGGCGTCCGGTGATAACCAGGTCGAAGTCCATGGTGCGGAGGGCACCGGCGATGGAGTTGGAGGTGGCCAGGGTATCGGCACCGCCCAGCTTACGGTCGGTGAGCAGGATGGCGCGGTCCACGCCCATAGCCAAGGCTTCGCGCAGGATCTCTTCGGCCTGCGGAAGACCCATGGTGATAACGGTCACATGGGCGCCAAATTTATCTTTCAACTGCAAGGCGAACTCCAAGCCGCCTTTGTCGTCGGGATTCATGATCGAGGGCACCCCGTCGCGAATCAGCGTGCCGGTCTGCGGGTTGATTTTCACCTCGGTGGTATCCGGCACTTGTTTTATGCAAACTACTATTTTCATTTCTTTAATTGCTTGATTGTGTTATTGCTTGATTGCTTGAGTGAATTATAGACTGATTGTTTGTTTGATTGAGTGTCTGGCGTGGTTACAGACTGCATAGCACTCAATCATTCATGCATTCAAACATTCAAACATTATTTGAATAACTTTCCAGCAATCACCATACGCTGGACTTCGCTGGTACCTTCGTAGATTTCGGTGATTTTGGCGTCGCGCATCATGCGCTCGACGGGATACTCGCGGGTGTAGCCGTATCCGCCGTGGAACTGCACGGCTTTGGTGGTCACCTCCATCGCGGTCTCTGCGGCAAAGAGCTTGGCCATGGCGGCATCAGCGCTGTAGGGGATGCCGTGGTCTTTCTTGTAGTGTGCTGAGCGGCAGAGTAGACGGGCGGCCTGTACCTTGGTCTCGAGGTCGGCCATCTGGAACTGCGTGTTCTGGAACTGGCTGATGGAGCGGCCAAACTGTTTACGCTCCTTGGTGTATTTGACGGTCTCGTCCATCGCACCCTGGGCGATGCCGAGGGCCTGGCAGGCGATACCGATACGACCACCGTCGAGGGTCTTCATGGCGAGGCCAAAGCCTTTGCCCAGCTGGCCCAGCTGACGATCCTTCGGGATGCGGCAGTCCTCGAAAATGAGCTCGGTAGTGGCGCTGCCACGGATACCCATCTTCTTCTCCTTCTTACCGATGCTGAAGCCCGGGTCGGTCTTCTCGACGATGAAGGCGCTGATGCCTTTGGTGCCGAGACTCTTGTCGGTCATGGCGATGACGATGAAGACGTTGGCGTAGCTGCCGTTGGTGATGAAAATCTTGCTGCCGTTGAGCACCCACTCGTCACCGTCCAACACGGCCACGGTCTGCTGACCGGCGGCGTCGGTACCGGCGTTGGGCTCGGTAAGACCGAAGGCACCAATCCACTCGCCGCTGGCGAGCTTGGGCAGGTACTTCATCTTCTGCTCCTCGGTGCCCGACTCCAGGATGGGGGCGCAGCACAGCGAGGTGTGGGCGGAAAGGATAACGCCCGTCGTGGCGCAGACGCGGCTCAGTTCCTCGACGGCCATGCCGTACATGATATTGGTGCCACCGGCACCGCCGTACTGCGTGGGAATGGGGATGCCCATCAAGCCGATCTTGGCCATCTTCTGGACTGTCTCAATGGGGAAACGCTCCTCCTCGTCGACTTCGGCGGCGAGAGGCTTCACCTCTTTCTCTGCAAACTCACGAATCATCTGCAGAAAGAGCTCTTCTTGTTTGGTAAAGCTAAAATCCATATTGTTGTTTAATCGTTTATTGTTTAATCGTTTAATTGTTGTTTTGCCACCGTTGTGATTAATTGAATACCATCTTGCAAACAGTTCAACAATTCAACAGCTCAACAATTTAACACTACTTTACTGCAATAGTCTCAATTTCAACAAGCACGCCCATGGGCAGACCCTTCACGGCGAAAGCGGCGCGGGCGGGGCAGTCGGTGTTATAGTACTTGGCGTAGACCTCGTTCATGGGTTTGAAATACTCCATGTCGGCCAGCAGACAGGTCGATTTGACCACATCCTGGAAGGTGAAGCCGGCCTCGTCGAGGATGGCCTTGATGTTTTGCATCACTTGCTCGGTCTGGGCGGTGATACCTTCGGGCACCTCTTTGGTGGCGGGGTTGATGGGAATCTGACCCGAAATGTAGAGGGTGTTGCCAGCCTGGATGGCCTGACTGTAGGGACCGATGGCGGCTGGAGCGTTGGGGGTGTTGATGACTTTTTTCATGGTATTGTGATTTGTATTTTTATTATTGTGTAAGTTGCAAAGATAGTATTTTTTTGCAAAATGCAGGGTTCGTCAAGTGAAAAATATGTACCTTTGTCTTCTAAACGATTGTTTCTATGAATATCATCGGGCTCATGTCTGGCACCTCGCTCGACGGTTTGGATGTCGCATTGTGTCGTTTTGAATCAGCAGCGTCCGACGGGTCGGGTATACGTTGGCAACTGCTTACCGCTGAAACTTATCCGTATGGCGATGAGTGGACCCGCCGACTTGCCTCGCTGGATGCCGCCAGCGCCTACGACTATGCGCTGACCCATGTGCAGTTGGGCCATTATTTCGGCCAGCGCGTCCAGCAGTTCCTATCCGAACATCCGCTGCCTGTCGATGCCATCGCCTCGCATGGCCATACCGTTTTTCACCAGCCCCATCTGCTCCTTACTTCGCAGATTGGCGACGGCAACGCCATCGCCGCCGAAACGGCGCTGCCCGTGGTGAGCAACTTCCGCGCGCTGGATGTGGCGCGCGGCGGACAGGGGGCGCCGCTGGTGCCTGTCGGTGACCGATTGCTGTTTCCCGACTATGAGGCCTGTCTCAACCTGGGCGGCTTCTCCAATATCTCTTTCGACGATAGCGATGGGGTGCGTCGGGCCTTCGATATCTCTCCCTGCAACTTCGCACTCAACGCGTTGGCGCGACGTGTGGGTGTCGCCTACGACCGCGACGGTATGTTGGCGGCATCGGGTAGCATCAACGAGTCGTTGCTGGCGCAAATGGATGCGCTGGAGTACTACCGTCGATCCATTCCCAAATCACTCGGGAAAGAGTGGTATATATCTGATTTTGAACCGCTGATTAGCACTTCCGACATCCCTGTTTCCGACCTACTGCGTACCGTTGTCGAGCATGTGGCCCGACAGGTTGCAGCGGTGCTGGACGAGCGGCATCTCCATTCGTTGCTGGTGACAGGTGGCGGGGCGCGCAACACATTCCTGATGTCCCGCATCGCTGCGCTGTCGCCCCACTGCCGAGTCTCGGTGCCCGAGTCGGATATTGTGGACTACAAAGAAGCCATCATCTTTGCTTTGCTGGGTTATCTGCGGCTGACGGGACAGGTGAATACCTACGCCTCTGTGACGGGGGCTTCCTCCGACTCCTGTGGGGGCGAGGTGACAAACAGCTCTGCCGCCATGTGGTCGGCCATCAGCAAGCCGGACGGTGTGGGACAGTAGTGGGTGGCGGTCTCGGTAATCCAGGCGTTGTCCACAAAAGGTCGGATGGCGCTGTCCAGGTGTGCCGTCATCGGTGCCGGTATCTGTGATCGGTCGATGCCCGCCGTAGTGCGCAGGGCGGTCATCACATACTCGTTGTAGGCGTCGCGCACCGTCAGCTCCTCTTCTTCGTATTCCACGGGTCCCGCCATCGCACTGGCGGTGTAGCGTGCCACGTCGGCGACGTTCCAACGGCGGCAGTGTCCGTCGAACGAGTGGGCCGCCGCCCCCAGTCCCAGGTAAGGGGTGCGGTTCCAGTAGCGGCTGTTGTGGCGCGACGACTGCCCTTTCTGGGCAAAGTTCGAGATCTCGTATTGGTGGTAGCCGGTGGTGGCGCTCCAGCGGCATAACGCCTCATAGTGTTCCACCTGACGGTCGTCGGTGGGCAGGACGACTTGTCCGTTCTGCACCTGCCGTTCCAGTATGGTGCCGGCTTCCAGCGTCAGGGCGTAGCACGACAGATGTCCGATGGGGTGGGAGAGGTGTCGGTTGAGCGCTTCAATCTCTGAAAGCTCATGTTCCCAGTCTGTTGTGGTCTGCTGTGGAAGTCCATATATTAGGTCAACGCTCAGCTTTTTGAAGCCGGCTTTGTCGGCGTTCAGGATGGCGTCGCGTGCCTGCTGGGCAGTGTGCCGACGGTTCATGCGTCGCAGCTGGCTGCCGTCGAACGACTGTACGCCAATGCTGACGCGGTCGAAGAGCTGCAGCGCTTGCAGCTGTTCCAGATAGGCTTCGGTCAGGTCCTCGGGATTGCACTCGATGGTGGTCTCCTCCAGTCCCGACAGGTCGAACCAGGTGCGCAGGGTGTCCGTCAGCCGTTGCAGCTGTCCGACAGTGAGTAGGGAAGGGGTTCCGCCGCCCACATACAGCGTTTTGGGACGCCAATTGGCGCTGCCGAAGAATAGGTGGCGCGCTTTTATTTCACGGCACAATGCCTCGATATAGGCGTCACGGTCGCCGCCTGCCACGGAGTAGAAGGCACAGTAGGCACACTTGCGGTGGCAGAAAGGAACGTGAAGGTAGATCAATTGAAAATTGAAAATTGAGAATTGAAAATTTGGCTAACCGCTAACTGCTAACTGCTAACCGCTAACTGCTTTAGAATCATTACTCCCTGCTTTCCAATAGTTTGTCCGCTGCCTGGTAGGCGCTGATTTTGTTCTCGAGGATGGCTTGGCTCATCTCGGCGATGCGCTCCTCCATGCCGGGTTGGTTGTAGAAACGGTCGCGCAGCCCGTTCTCGATGGCCTCGCTCAGGATGCGCAGGTTCTGCTCCTGCCGTTTCTGGTAGAAGTAGCCGTTCTCGCGGGTGAAGGTGACGTACTCCATCACGTTGTTCCACAGCTCCTCCACGCCTTGGTGTGTGTAGGCCGAGCAGAGCATCACCCGAGTGGGCCATTGTGAGTCGGGCATGGGGAAGAGGTGCAGGGCGTTGCGGAACTGTCCTGCTGCCAGTTCGGCACGTGTGGGGTCCAGTTCGCATTTGTTGATAGCAATCATGTCGGCCATCTCCATAATGCCGCGCTTGATGCCTTGCAGCTCGTCGCCGGTGTTGGCCAGCTGCAGCAACAGGAAGAAGTCTACCATGGCATGTGCTGCCACTTCGCTCTGTCCCACACCCACGGTCTCCACGATAACGATGTCGAAATCGGCGGCTTCGCATAGGGTGATGATTTCCCGCGTCTTGCGGGCCACGCCACCCAGACTGCCAGCTGATGGAGAAGGACGGATGAAGGCGTTGGGGTCGGTGGCAAGGGACTCCATGCGGGTCTTGTCGCCCAATATGCTGCCACGACTGCGGGCGCTGCTGGGATCGATGGCCAGCACGGCGACACGGTGTCCGTGCGCGGTGAGGTGTTTCCCCAGAGCCTCGATCAGCGTGCTCTTGCCCGCACCGGGGACACCGGTGATGCCTACACGTATCGACTTGCCAGAGTAGGGGATGCAGCGTTCGATGATCTGCTGAGCGTAACGCTGGTGCTCGTAGCGGGTGCTCTCCACCAATGTGATGGCACGGCTCAGCATGGTGCGGTTGCCCTGGCGTATGCCGTTAGCTAAAGCCTCCACGTCGACAGCCTGTTGCCGTTGTGCCCGCACACGCTCCAGATAGGCGTTGTTCACCTGGTCAGGCGATCCGACGCCAGCCTGCACGCTCAGCGCGCTGTCGTATTCAAAATTGCTGTATGGGTTGGGCCGCTGGACCTCTTCGTTATGCTCTTCCATTTATTCGTGATTTTCAATTTTCATTTTTCAACGCTCCATTCTCAACTCTTAACTTAATATTAACGCCAACAGGCTTGAAAATAGTGTGACTGAGTGGAAATTTTCAAAAAAATTTGTTCCAGTGGCAAAAAGTTTGTACCTTTGCACCCGCTTTTGACAGGTGAAGATTGTTTTGAAAGAGATTTCAAACATCGATTTTTCAACTATCAATTTGCAGATGGCGGGATAGCTCAGCTGGTTAGAGCGCTGGATTCATAACCCGGAGGTCATCAGTTCAAGTCTGATTCCCGCTACAAAAAAACTTCGAGCCTTGCTCGAAGTTTTTTTTCTTTGTCTAGATTGTCTAGATTGTCTAGAAAATCTAGACAATCTAGACAATCTAGCCCTTCCTATCTCTTATTCTTCCGCGTCGGCGTCGGTCTCGGGGACCAGGTCGTAGTTGGGCGGCTCGGGGTTGATGAAATCCTGGATGATATGTCCGGGATAGATGCCTTTGATTTCCTGTAGAAAAGCAAACGCCTCCAGACGGGTGTGGAAGTCTCCTACCTTGATTTTGAAGTTGGGCTCGTCAAAAACGATATAGACTTCTGTGTTGGGGTAGCTGGTCTTGAAGCGGTCTTTCATCACAAAAGCCTGTTGCTTGGAGTTGCTGCCCGACAGCGATCCAATCTGGATGCGGTAGCCCGGCGTGGTGTTGACGGCTTCGTTGAATGCCACATGTTTTTCGACCAGTCGGGTGACTCGCGTGTCGCCGACAATCTCGATGCTGCCTTGCCGGTCGCGGTGTACCTGGGTGCGTTGGGCATAAGCCGTGGGGGTCAATGCCAGCGTCAGCAGAAGCCAACTTGTCGGTATGTGTGATAGCAGATTCATGTCGTTTTGTAAGGCTTGATTTCAAGGGCAAAAATACATAAAATTCGACAATTAGTACGTGTCGTCCGTTTTTTTGTCCTTCGGTGTTACTTTTTTGTGTTGTTTGCAACTAATAAAGTCAGAACCGCTAATCTAGTTCACACGGACTGTTAATTGGTATTCCTTAATTCCGCAGCACTTTAGTTTAACTTTCTTTATAAGTACCTGAGCAACAAAAAGTTGCTCAGGATTTTGCCATGTCAGATTTTTCACTTACCTTAGTGCTGCAAATCAAGACAAGCAAAATCATCCATGACATGG
>JAFSYK010000101.1 GCA_017449975.1 Bacteroidales bacterium | reverse complement strand
TGGCTATAGAGTGAGTGTTCACCTCTTCCCATTCCGAACAGAGAAGTTAAGCCTCACATCGCCGATGATACTGCACTTGTTTGTGGAAAAGTAGGTCGCCGCCAATTTTTTATAAAGGGAGTCTCTCGGGACTCCCTTTTTTTATAGATAGACTGGATAGATAGAATAGACCGGATAGATAGGATAGATAGGATAGACCGGATAGATAGGATAGATAGGATAGACCGGATAGATGGAATAGAAAGCAGTCTATCGTATCTATCGCTTCTATCTCCTCTATCATTTCTATCACATCTATCGTCTCTATTAATTCTATTAAATCTAATAGAACAACAACCATGGAGCAAAAAGATAATGAATACCACTACCTCCGTAAACAGACCCGCTGGGAGGATCTCTGGTTTTACCAGAAGACAGTGGTGCTGTATCAGATGACGGTGGTGTTCTGTAGGAGGTTTATGAAGGCGTATGGCGATAGGACGGTGGATCAAATGGTGCAGGCGGCGCGGAGTGGCAAGCAGAATATTGTCGAGGGATCTGCCGACGGAGTGACTTCGACAGAACTGGAGTCTAAACTGCTCAACGTTGCACGGGCTAGTATTAAGGAGTTGAAAGAGGATTATCTTGACTATATTGGCAGCCGCAAACTTGCCCTTTGGTCGAACGGACATGTCCGCTATAGTGCCATGCAGGATTTCTGCCGACAGCATAACCGCGTCGAGGACTATGAACCTTATTTCGAGCGCTGGAGCGACGAGGAGATGGCTAATGCTGCCGTGACGCTCTGTTGTATGGTTGATACCATGATGCAGACCTATCAGAAAAAGAAGGAAGAGGAGTTCATAACCCAGGGCGGCATCAAAGAGCGTATGACCGCTGCCCGCCTTGGCTACCGCACCGACCAACGTAATGAGCTGGAGGCGCTGCGAAACGAGAACGCTGCCCTCCGCGACCGCATAGACCAGTTGTTACAAGAAAATGCAGAACTACGCAATAAAATAAGGGAGTCTTTCTAGGCTCCCTTATTTGATTTCTCAACTGTATGGTTTATTACTTGGTCGATTTGTTTGCAAAAAAAATCATAAATTTGCAAATTAACGTTTAATATCTAATATTTAAATTAACTGATTTATAAAGTTTTTTTTGAAAATGAAGAAACTGTTTCTTTCAATTTTTATGTTGTTGCCATTGTTTGGTCTTCATGCCCAGAACTACTATTGGGTGATGCTGACCGACAAGGGTAACGCCACGTTCGACCCCTATCAGTATTTCGATGAGCAGGCCATTGCCCGCTATCAGGCCAATGGCGCCGACCTGTATGATGCCTCCAACTATCCGCTCGATGCGAGCTACACCGCCCAGGTCAACGCCATCGCCACCGATGAAATCGGTGTGTCGCGTTGGTTCAACGCCATGGCTGTCGAGGCTACCCCCGATCAGATTGCGCGCATCGAGACGCTGCCGTTTGTGAAGCGGGTGCTGCCCATCAACAACAACGCGCAGCTGGCGCAGTATGACGGCCTTACTGAAACTACCGTCGAGACCGTCTCGACGGCCAAGCTCAGCGACCAGCTGAAACGGATGCAGGGCAACCTGTTCGTGCAACATGGTCTGGATGGCACAGGCATCCGCATCGCCGTCTTCGACGGCGGTTTCCCGCATGTCGACACCCATCCCGCCTTCCAGCATCTGCGCGACGGCAAGCGTATCGTCGACACGTGGAATTTCCCCAACAAGAAGGCCGATGTCTATGGCTGGAACAGCCACGGTCTGATGACGCTGAGCTGCATCGCCGGCATCTTCAACGGGCGCCAGCTGGGCTTGGCCACAGGTGCCGAATACCTGCTCTATCGTACCGAAGTCAACCTGGAACCTGCCAAGGAGGAGGTGTGGTGGATGATGGCTGTCGAACGTGCCGACCAGCACGGCGCCAACATCATCAGCAGCTCGCTGGGCTACGGCAAGGAACGCTATAACCCCACCCAGATGGACGGCACCTCGCTGGTGGCGCGTGCCGCCAACATGGCAGCCCGCAAGGGCATCCTCGTCTGCAACTCGGCAGGCAACGAGGGCGACGAGAAACAGTGGAAGACCATCATCACGCCGGCCGACGCCGACAGCGTGCTCTGCATCGGTGGCACGACGCACTCGCTCACCACATACAACCACATCTACTTCAGCTCCTACGGTCCCAGCGCCGACGGCAGGGTGAAGCCCAATGTCAGCGCCTTCGGTCACGCCCTGGCGGCGGCGCACCTGGTCAAGCGGGACACCGTCATGTATGTCGACGGCACCAGTTTCTCTTGTCCCCTGGTGGCGGGCTTTGCCGCCTGCGCCTGGCAGAGCCAGCGCAATCTCTCCGCTATGCAGATGAAGGAGGCCATCGAGCGTTCGGGCGACCTCTACCCCTATTTCGACTACGCCCTGGGCTACGGCGTGCCGCAGGCTTCGTTCTTCACCGAGGCGCCCAAAGCCAAGCAGCCGACCTTCACTTTCGAAGAGAGCACCGACAGCATTGTCGTGGTGATCGCCTCGCCCAAAAACGAGACAACGGTGTTCTACAACAAACAGCGTCCCGACGGACTGTTGGACCACTACGCCAACATGGCCATCACCAGCCAGTCGCCGCTACGCATACGCTTCCACAAAGCATCGATAGACAGCTGCACGCTGAACGTGTGGTACGACGGTTATAGCGAGAGCCGTGCGCTCAGTACCGCCGACCAGGTGCGCTGGGCCGACAACAGTCGTCCGTTCACCCCACAGGTAGTAAACGACGACGACAACGCCACCCACAGTTTCCGTCTCAACCGCTCTTTTGCCGACAACACCCCGTCGTCGCGTGGCGTGGGCGGCAAGCACCACTGGGAGTTCTATCTTGACTACGGCAGCATGTTCAACACCGACCCTGACGAGATTACCTTGCACGGCTTCTCGTCGGCGTTGCACTTGGGTCTGCGCCATGTCTATGCGCTGGGCAAATACTATGGCTTGGGCTACGCCTTTGAGTGGGGCTATCAGTCGTATCATCTGGACAAGGAGAGCAACACCGTGATGGATGTCCGGCTGGGTCTCGACGCCGACCACGATGTGAGTCTCAAACGGCTCTACCACAACGATTGGAGCTTGGAACTGTTCCAGCGCGTCTGCTTCGTCCATGGTGGGCTGCGCGGCCGTGGCATCTTCTGGGATCTGGGTGTCTATGGCAGCTATTCCAACTTCCACTACCAGCTCAAGGCCGATAAAAACAACGGCGTTCCCGCCTTTGAGGTCGACTACACCAACCCCTCCTTCGACGGCCGCTATTTCTGGAACTGGGGTGTGACCACCCGCATCGCCTACGACATGATAGGTCTCTACGGTCGCTACCGCCTCACCACCTACAACATCGCCGACGATGCCGTCTGCCCCATCCGCCTCCCCCGCCTGGAAGTGGGTATTGAACTATGCTTCTAATACTTTGGTGACCATCCCATCTGACCTTTTTAACACCCCTTTTAACTTCCCCTTTTAACTTCATTAATTACGTAGTAACAGATAAATAAAACAATATGACACGCGAAGAATTTCAGAATGAATTGCGGATGGGTATTCCCGATCCGCTGCCTGCACCCCAACCGTATGATCCCTCAGTGAACCATGCGCCCAAGCGCAAGGACATCCTCACGCCTGCCGAGAAGAAGCTGGCCATCCGCAACGCGCTGCGCTACTTCCCCGCCAAGTACCACAAGATGCTGGCCAAGGAGTTCGCCGAGGAGCTGCAGAAATACGGCCGCATCTATATGTATCGGCTGCGTCCCACCTACAAGATGTATGCCCGTCCCATCGACGAGTACCCCGCCAAATGCCGTCAGGCTGCCGCCATCATGCTGATGATCCAGAACAACCTGGACCCCGCTGTGGCACAGCATCCCCACGAGCTGATTACCTACGGCGGCAACGGCGCCGTGTTCCAGAACTGGGCCCAGTACCGCCTGGTGATGAAATACCTCAGCGAGATGACCGACGAGCAGACGCTCGTCATGTACAGCGGTCACCCCATGGGACTCTATCCCAGCCACAAGGAGGCTCCGCGCGTGGTGGTCACCAACGGCATGATGATCCCCAACTACAGCAAGCCCGACGACTGGGAGCGCTACAACGCCCTCGGCGTGACGCAGTACGGTCAGATGACCGCCGGCAGCTACATGTACATCGGTCCGCAGGGCATCGTCCACGGCACCACCATCACGGTGCTCAACGCCGCCCGTAAGCTGGGCGGCGGCACCGCCGGCAAGCTCTTCATCACCGCCGGTCTCGGCGGCATGAGTGGCGCCCAGCCCAAGGCGGGCGACATCGCCGGCGTCGTTTCCATCACCGCCGAAATCAACCCCGCCGCCACGCAGAAGCGCTACACGCCGGGGTGGGGGGATGACGTCCACGAC
>JAFSYK010000100.1 GCA_017449975.1 Bacteroidales bacterium | reverse complement strand
GCATCAGTTGAGACGGTCACTTTGGCACGAGACATTCAGGCCGAAGGAGCCACAGTTTCACTGAAAAAGGGCGTCTCATGGATTAACAACATCCAGCTTTCGGGAAAGATTATCTCTTTTGATGTGGAGGAGAATACTGGCACATCAGCAGGTCATAGGTTTGACACGTTGGTAGTCGCAGTGAATGGCACACGTATTGGAGCAATCTGTGTGACGCAAGCCCGTAATCCTTTCAGCGAATCTCGTCTCGTTTGGGCAAATGCCAATGCGTTATATCGCAAAGAAACATTGAATTCATCTGACCTCAGTGGCCTTGAAAAGACAAAGCTCGTATATAACCTTGAAAAGACAACAGGCGGTAAGGATTCCTATAAAAATTATCCTGCATTTGCTTTCTGCATAGAAATGAACCATGACCCAGAGAATAATATGGAATGGTATCTACCGTCTGAAGATGAAATACGTTCTTATGATCACGCCCAGTCTTATTCTGGCACTCCTATAGCCCGACATAACTATTGGTGGTCATCCTCGGAAGATAGCTGGGGCAATGCTTTTAATGTGTATTCCGGGAGCGTAGCAACACGGGGAGCTGTCTATAAAGGTCAAGACTGGTGGGTTGTCGCGTTTAGGAATGGGAAGATAGAGGAATAATTAATTCCCTGTAAATCCCATATAGCATAGGCCGTCCGTCGTGGCGGTCTTTTTTGTGCATTCCAAAATTAGGGCGGAAAGCCGCGCCGACATCCTCGACCTCGGTTTCCCGCCCTTTGTTTCTCCATATTATTATCTCTTACAGCCCGTCCGTCGTGGCGGTTTTTTTGCGTGAAACTCAAAATAATTGCAGAAAAGTTTGGTTGATTCATGAAAAAGTCTTATTTTTGCACCGACAATTAGAAAGATTGGGGCGGTTCGCCCGTCTTACGATAACAGTACCCGTTGTGCATACCATCAGAACTGCCGGCGGGTCATTTTTTTGAATATGGCTAAAAAAGCATCGAGAACCATACAGGAACAAATTGATTTGCTGGAGCGATGCGACTTGTCGAAACTATACAAGAATATTAGTCACCAGTTGCCAGCCAAGGCACAGATTGCCAACGATTTTGGTCTGAGCATCCACAGCGACCTGGCCAGTTGGCTGGAAGCGATAGCCTACTTGCGAAACATCGTCGCCCACCACTCACGCCTGTGGAGCCGCAATATGGTGAAGCGCCCGTCGGAGCCTCTCAATCCTCAGCACACATGGCTCTCTCGGCAGTTGGCTGACATAGAGGCCAAGCGCCCATTCTATATCATTACGGCCATGCTTTACCTGTGTGATGCCGTGGACTCCAACAACAGTTTACGAAAAGACATCTGTCACCTGCTGAAGAAATTCCGCCATCTGCCCATACAACGGATGGGATTCTTTGATGGCTGGCAACAGGAACCCATTTGGCAATTGTCAAAAGAGCGTTCTTCTTGGCTGTGCAGATGTTGCCGAACGGTCGTCTACTCCCTCAGTTGACTTTCGTCTTCTTCGGTCGTGACTCGGCAGAGCTGATGCGAGCATCGCTCTGCCCTCGCTACTCCCTCAGTTCACTCGGCTTGGCCCCCAGGTTCGTCTGGACATAGCGGCTGAAATGGGCGGGGGAGGAGAAACCGAACATGTCGGCGATGTCGGTGAACGACAGGCGGCGGTTGCGCAACAGACGGCTGATGTCGAGCGAGGCGTAGCGCGTAATCCAATAGGCGGCGGGCAGACCGCTCACCTTCTTGCAGACCTCGGAGAGATACTTCGTCGTGACACAAAGCTGGTCGGCATAGTAACTGATGTCGCGGTTCCGGCGGTAGTCACCACGCTCCAGCAGACCGATGCGCTCGACCTTTGGTCGCTTTGCTTGTCAAAGAACTGCTCCATCAACTGGTGCTGCTGACTGCTGATCTTGTCGGCACCATACAGCTCTGCGTGGAAATCGAAGAAGTCGATAATCATGCACTCCACGGCATTCCTCAAGGCATCGTGGCGGAACCGGTGGGTCGTCTCGGACAGTCGCCG
>JAFSYK010000099.1 GCA_017449975.1 Bacteroidales bacterium | reverse complement strand
TTTAATAACTGGGCCGTCAACTACAACAACGGCATCTACCAGTACGTGCGCGACAGCACCCTGTTGCAGTTCGACGGCAGCCGGCTGGTGGGACGCTACAACTACATCGCCGACCCGCTGCTGCAGCACAACCAAGCCGACGGCGGCTACCTACCGCAGCCCCACCTCAACCACCTCAAAGCCATCATCCAAAGCTACATGCAACGGATGATTGGGAACCGACTAGTCGTTGAAAAGTGATTTGCAAATCGTGATGGATATTTCAAAAAGATTACGTATCTTCGCATTTGAAAAGTTGGAAAAAATATCAATTTTTCCCACATTTATTAAATGCAAATATGAATCTTAAGGAACGCATTATCAGAAGAAAGGATGGAAGTATTTTCTTTCGCGACTTCTTTAATGAATATGATGACGAATATGTCGGAAATGTATATTCCGAGCTTGTCAAGGAAGGATCCCTGATACGCCTATCGCAAGGAATATACTATAAGCCCATCAAAACCCGTTTGGGCATTTTATACCCTAAAGTGGAGGATCTGATTGGTGTTATTGCCAAGCGAGACCATGCTGTTATTCTGCCTACGGGCAACACGGCAATACATCACCTCGGACTGACAACGCAAGTTCCAACCAACTATGAATTTTTGACCAACGGGGCAGCACGGAAGCTACAGATAGGCAACCATACCATCACTCTTAAACACGGTGTTGCAAACAACTTTGCTTTCAAAGGCAAACTGATGCCAGTGTTGCACCAGGCGTTAAAGGCCATTGGACGAGACAACATTACACAAGAAATGACAGGAAAGATTGCCTTGCTCTTGCAAAAGTCACCCGAAACAACGACATTCCAGCATGACCTCGCCATTATGTCTAAATGGGAACAAGATGTGATTAACAAGACAAAACACCCTGCACAATGAGTTTGTGGATTAACAGTACGAAAGAAGAACGGCTCGTAATGCTGCAACAGGTGGCCGATAAAAAACACTTGCTGGATTGAGTAATTATTCGCAAATTTGAATTGTCAACAAGTTTGCATAACCACATAAAAAATAAACCCATGCTTACCCAAGAAGAATTTGAAATACTGGTGCTGCTCTATGCCGCCAACATCGATGGCAACCTCCACGAGGATGAGATGGAGGCCCTGCTCAACAAATTTGACGCTGCCACCTTCGAGAAGATGCACAAGCAGTTCAAAAAGATGAGCGACATGGAAGTGCTCGCCTGCATCAAGGAAAACAAAGAAAAGTATGTCTCCTCAGACGCCGACCGCCAGCAACTTATGGACAGCATCCGCGACGTGATTATGGCAGACCGTCGCCAGGCTGCCAGGGAAGGTCACCTGCTTCGGGTGATATCCAAACTGCTGAACTAAGAAGCTGTTTAAATTTAATTCAATGTTTTTCTTAAAGTACATGAACGGCATCTTTTTCACCTTTCCTCAGTCACAATGGAATCCCATTGTTCCATCGGAAAGGCAAAAAACCTGCTCGCCCATGTCCATAATAAAACTCATCAATCAAATTTAAACAGCTTCTAAGGCAGATACAAGAATTTCCGTAATCATCAAAACATGTTGCCAGATTACGGATAATTTTGTATCTTTGCAAATTGCATTTTGTAGTATATTGATGGCAACGGAACCATGTCTGACTTTGACGCTGTTATAACTGGCATCCAGAACAAGGTGAAGCGTTTGCAAGAGGAGCGAGACGGATTGCGAGCAGCGTTGGAAGAGCAGGAGCGACGTTGTCGGGAGCTACAAGAGGCACTGGACAATCAACATATATCATTAACTAATCAAGAAGAACAAAATCAAATAATTAACCAAGGGAATACGCTGGTATTGAAAGGCGATCCTACCGAGATACGACAACAGATTGCTCAAGTGATACAGACCATCGACAACGCGCTAAACCTACTCTCTGACAGCCAATAAGCTCAACCACCTCAATGGACTCCGAAGCCACTACCGTTTCTATACTGAACCGAACATACAAGCTCAAGAGCGACAGCAAAAAGGCTGCAGAATTGCAGAAAGCCGCATCCATGGTCGACGAGGCCGCTCGCAAATACGGAAAAATGTACGCATACCGAGACTATCAGGATTTGCTGGCCATGGTCGCCCTGACACAGATGGAACGACTGCTCAACATTGACAATCTTCTGACCGAACAGATCGGTTGACAACCACACCCGCGCTGAGGCTGAAACAGTTTGTAAACTCAACACCTACTTTTACAAACCGAGTAAGCTCATGGGTGGGTAGGACTCGGTTCGAAAACGAACTGACATGCCGAGCCACCCGGCACTCAAATCTTATCCATTTCGAGTTTATCATAACTCCCGGAGGTCTCAAGCGCGGGTTTTTTCCTCTCATCGCCAGCCCGTTTCCCACCTAACACTCACTATTATCACCATGACAGTACTATTCATTATCATCGGAGTTGTTGTCGGTGGCGGACTGGGTGTCCTGATCACCACCAACATCCTGCGCAACCAACTGCTTGCCAAGAGCCAAGCCGTGCTGAAAGACGCCGAAGAGAAAGGCGAAGTTATCAAGAAGGAGAAAATCCTGCAGGCCAAAGAGAAATACCTCCAGTTGAAGAGCGAGCACGACAAGCAGGTGAGCGAGCAGAACAACAAGCTGCAGGCCGTCGAGCAGAAACTGAAACAGCGTGAGCAGGTGCTCACCCAGAAGGTCGAAGAGCTGCAGAAGAAAAGCAACGAACTGAAGGGCGTCAGCGAGAACCTCAACAACCAGATTGAGGTGCTGCACAAACGTCAGGCCGAGGTGGAGAAAATCTACAAGGAGAGCATCTCCAAGCTGGAGCACATTGCCGCCATGACCGCCGAGGAGGCCAAGCAGAGCCTCATCGACATGATGAAGGAGGAGGCACGTGCCGAGGCTTCGAACAGCATCATGGACATCGTCGAGGAGGCCAAAATCACCGCCAACGAGCAGGCCAAGAAAATCGTCATCCAGTCCATCCAGCGCACCGCCACCGAGCACGCCGTCGAGAACACCGTCAGCGTCTTCAACCTCGAGAACGAGGAGGTGAAGGGTCGCATCATCGGCCGCGAAGGTCGCAACATCCGCACGCTGGAGAACCTCACCGGTGTGGAGGTCATCGTCGACGACTCGCCCGACGCCATCATCCTTTCGGGCTTCGACCCCGTGCGCCGCGAAATCGCCCGCTTGTCGCTCCACAAGCTGGTCACCGACGGCCGCATCCACCCCGCCCGCATCGAAGAGGTAGTGGCCAAGACACGCCGACAGATCGAGCAGGAGATTGCCGAGGTGGGCAAACGCACCTGCATCGACCTGGGCATCCTCAACATGAACCACGAGCTCACCCGCATGGTGGGTCGCATGAAATACCGCTCATCGTATGGCCAGAACCTGCTGCAGCACTCGCGCGAGGTGGCCAACCTGGCGGCGACCATGGCTTCGGAACTGGGTCTCAATCCCAAGCTCGCCAAACGCGCCGGTCTGCTCCACGACATCGGCAAGGTGCCCGAGAACGAGCCCGACCTGCCGCATGCACTGCTGGGTATGCAGCTGGCTGAGAAATACAAAGAGCATCCCGACGTCTGCAACGCCATCGGCGCCCACCACGACGAGACGGAGATGAAGAGCCTCATCGCCCCCATCATCCAGGTGTGCGACGCCATCAGCGGTGCCCGTCCCGGCGCCCGTCGCGAGGTGGTGGAAGCCTACATCAACCGACTCAACAAGTTGGAGGAGATGGCCATGACCTACCCCGGCGTGGTGAAGACCTACGCCATCCAGGCCGGCCGCGAGCTGCGCGTCATTGTCGGTGCCGACAAGATCAACGACGCCGAGGCCGCCAAGCTCAGCTACGACCTGTCGCGTCAGATCCAGAACGAGATGACCTATCCCGGCCAGATCAAGGTGACGGTCATCCGCGAGACCCGCGCCATTAACTTTGCCAAGTAAATGCTTGAATGTGTCAATGCTTGATTGCTTGAGTGGCTGACGCTGTCATATACTCAAACCATCAAGCAATCAAACAATCAGACAATGTTAATCAATGCCATCCACTGGAATGTCGACCCCGTGATGCTGCATCTCGGTGGCTTCAGCCTGCGCTGGTATTCCATCGGCTTCCTGCTGACATTCCTGGTGGGCTACCTCATCTTCTACCGGATGTGCAAACGCGAGAAGGTGGAGGTGAGATACCTCGACAGCCTGGTGCTCTACATCTTCGTGGCAACACTGGTGGGTGCACGTCTCGGCCACTGCCTGTTCTACGAACCCGACTTCTTCCTGACGGGTGAGCACTGGCTGGAGATCTTCCTGCCCTTCAACCTGCGCACGGGACAGTTCACCGGCTACCAGGGACTGGCGTCACACGGCGCCGCCATCGCCATCCTCATCGCCATCTGGCTCTACAACCGCCGCTTCCACGTCAACGTGTGGTGGCTGCTCGACCGACTGGTCATCATCATCGCCCTGGCCGGCTGCTTCATCCGACTGGGCAACCTCATGAACTCGGAAATCTACGGTGTGGAGACCACGCTGCCGTGGGGCTTCATCTACGAGCGCAACGGCGAGACCGTGCCCAAGCACCCCACCCAGCTCTACGAGGCGCTGAGCTACCTGCTCATCTTCCTCGTCAGCTACGGCGTCTACCTGCGCAAAGACGGCAAGCTGCACAACGGCCGACTCTTCGGCTGGTGGCTTATCGCCCTCTTCGGCGCCCGCTTCCTCATCGAGTTTCTCAAAGAGGAGCAGGTGGAGTTCGAGAAAGGCATGGCGCTCGACATGGGACAGTGGCTCAGCGTGCCGTTCATCTTGGCCGGCATCCTGCTGGTCTTTCTCTCCCACAAAGGGCTGCTCAAAGAGGGGATACTCGAGAAGGGAGATAAAGACAAATGAATGGTTATTGGTTATAGGTTATGGGTTATTGAGAGATGAAATTTCAGGAATTACGACAATACTTTTTAGTTTTTACCTTTTAGTTTTTAGTTGTATGAAACGATTGATTCTGGTTCGTCACGGCGAGAGTGAGTGGAACAAGTTGAATCTATTCACCGGCTGGACCGATGTCGACCTCACCGAGGCGGGCATCCGCGAAGCCTACGAGGCAGGCAAACTGCTGCTGGCCGAAGGCTACCATCCCGAGATATGTTTCACCTCTTATCTGAAACGTGCCGTCAAGACGCTCAACGAGATTCTCGACGCCATGAACATGGACTACCTGCCCGTGCAGAAAAGCTGGCGTCTCAACGAGAAGAGCTACGGTGCGCTGCAGGGCCAGAACAAGAAAGAGGCCGCCCAGCAATACGGCGACGACCAGGTGCTGCTGTGGCGCCGCAGCTTCGACACCCGTCCGCCGGCATTGGCCCTGGACGACCCGCGGAGCCCGCGACGCGAGGATCGCTACAAGGAGATTCCCGACAACCTGCTGCCGATGACCGAGGCGCTGAAAGACACCATCGAACGACTGATGCCCTACTATCAGGGCACCATCCTCAAAGCCTTCGAGAAATACAACGAGGTGCTGGTGGTGGCCCACGGCAACTCGCTGCGCGGCATCGTCAAAGAACTCAAGCAGATGAGCAACGATGAGATTATCAAATTCAACATGCCCACCGCCGTGCCCTACGTCTTCGAGTTCGACGACAGAATGCAGGTCGTGTCGGACAAGATGATCGGCGACGCCGAGGCGATAGCACAGAAAATGCAGAGTGTTGCCAACCAAGGGAAAGCCAAATAGGCTCACCCTTAGGTCGAGGCAATAACAACGTCAACGTCGAGGATTAGTCCTCAATGTTGACGTTTTCAATTTTAGCGCGGGCTTCCAACACAGCGAGGTACTCCTCCATGGCGCGAACCTGGATGGTATAGATGCTGCGCGGACAGTCGGGGGTGAAATCCAGCTTGTTCTCATCCCACAACTTCAGGACGGCTTTCAGATTGCTCAAACGCAGTTTGACATGATAGTACTCCGCACGGAAACGGTTGCGGTAGTCGCTGTCCAGCATCAGTTTTGTAATCTCAGCAAGTGTCATAAATATATGGTATTGATGGTTATAAGATTCCTATTCGTAAAGTTCTTTAACTTCTTATTTAACTCCCACTTTAACTCCCTTTTATTACTTCCACTTTAACTTCCTTTTATTACTTCCACTTTAACTTCCTATTTTAAATACAAATGTACTGATTTTTTGCCAATAGCATAACATCCGTACAGAAAAAAAGAAAAAAAACAGCAATCCGGCGTGCAAACCGTCAAGCAATCAAAAAATATTCGTATCTTTGCAGCCGATTTCGCAAGGAAGGCAGAGGTCTTATAGAAATCGAACAGCATACGGAGAGGTGGGTGAGTGGCTGAAACCAACAGTTTGCTAAACTGTCGTACTCGATTAGGGTACCGGGGGTTCGAATCCCCCCCTCTCCGCCAGAAAAAGAAAAGACGTCTTCGGGCGTCTTTTTTCTTGACATCGACCCGGGATATAGCGTAGTCCGGTTATCGCGCCTGCTTTGGGAGCAGGAGGTCGCCTGTTCGAATCAGGCTATCCCGACGGATTAAGGGTTATTGGTTAGAGATTATTGGTTAGAGAATAAAGGTTACCGGTGAGAGATTAAAGAAATAAACGCAAAAGCGCAAAAAAATATTCTAAAAGGTTCCGTAGCTCAGCTGGATAGAGCAACTGCCTTCTAAGCAGTAGGTCCTGCGTTCGAGTCGCAGCGGAATCACCACCGCACCAGGAGCCCCTGTTCAGGGGCTCCTGGTGCGGTTTTTAGATGAGGGGGGATGGGTCTAATTGGTCTAATAGGTTGCGGGCGTACACGGGGGTACGCCCCTACGATTGGGGTCTCCTTGCCGGGTCGGTTGAGCTCCTTGCCGCGCATAGCGCGGCATAATTTGGGGGCGTTGCCTGGACACGGGGGCGTTGCCCCCGCCTAAGAGCTGATGCCCCTGCGGGGCAGGTTAGACCAATTGCTCGTATGGGCGTACTCCCGTGTACGCCCGATGGAAGCAGTGACCTGCGTCAACCGCGCTAGCGCGGCAGAAATCTTGTAAATCTTGGCCATTATTTGCGCTTCGCGTGTTTTGCCTTAACTACTTAACTACCGTCTACTTAACTACTTGCTGATAGGGCGTACACGGGGGTACGCCCCTACGATTGGGGTTGCGGGTTGGACTAATTGGACTAATTGGACCAATTGGACTAATTGGACCAATTGGTGGGGTTGCGGGCGTACACGGGGGTACGCCCTTACGATTGGGGGGGATTGGACCCATTAGACCCATTGGACCCATTAGGTTGCGGTTGGGGGTTAAAAAAAGCAGGAGCCACGCTTTCGCGTGGCTCCTGCTGGATTCATAGGGTGTGGGCAAATGATGATTTGCCTCTACAAGGTTCGTAAAAAGGGCGTACACGGGAGTACGCCCCTACGATTAGCGTTTCACAACCTTGCGGAGGACGACGCCTTCGGGCATCGTGACGCGCAGGGTGTAGGTGCCGTCGGCCAAGCCGGAGAGGTCGAGCGTGTTGGTGTTCTCAAACAGTGCCACTCTGCGACCCACCAGGTCGAGGACCTCGATGCGGTCGGCCTCCGTCACGTTGAGCTGCACACGACCCGTGGTCGGGTTCGGGTAGATCGTGATGCTATTGAGCGTCGAGAGCTGCGGTTCGACGATGTCGCCATGACCCTTGCAGCTGATGATGGTCAGATCCAGCGTGTCGCGGATCGGGCAGCCATCCTCGGCGGTACCCTTGTAGAACTTCAGACCGCTCTTGTTGTAGGTCTGGCCGGTCTTGTCCCAGGTGTAAGGACCGCAGTTCGTCACCTCGGTATAGCTGCTCCACTTGTCGACCACCGTCAGCACCAGCGTGTCGCGGATCGGGCATCCATCCTCGGCGGTACCCTTGTAGAACTTCAGACCGCTCTTGTTGTAGGTCTGGCCGGTCTTATCCCAGGTGTAAGGACCGCAGTTCGTCACCTCGGTGTAGCTGCTCCACTTGTCGACCACCGTCAGCACCAGCGTGTCGCGGATCGGGCAGCCCTCGGCGGAGGTTCCTTTGTAGAACTTCATACCGCTTTTGTTGTAGGTGGCACCCGTCTTGTCCCAGGTGTAGGGACCGCAGTTCGTCACCTCTGTGTAGCTGTGGATACGGTCGGTGATAGTCAGCACCAGCGTGTCGCGGATCGGGCAGCCGTCGGCGGCAGTGCCTTTGTAGAACTTCATACCGATCTTGTTGTAGGTGGTACCCGTCTTGTCCCAAGTGTAGGGACCGCAGTTCGTCACCTCGGTGTAGCTGCTCCACTTGTCGACCACCGTCAGCACCAGCGTGTCGCGGATCTCGCAACCGGCGGAGGTGCCTTTGTAGAACTTCATACCGCTCTTGTTGTAGGTGGCACCCGTCTTGTCCCAGGTGTAGGGACCGCAGTTCGTCACCTCGGTGTAGCTGTGGATACGGTCGGTGATAGTCAGCACCAGCGTGTCGCGCACCGGGCAGCCGTCGGCGGCGGTGCCTTTGTAGAACTTCATACCGCTCTTGTTGTAGGTGG
>JAFSYK010000098.1 GCA_017449975.1 Bacteroidales bacterium | reverse complement strand
TGATGGTTGTGTCCTCGGGATGGTAAGTGAACTCCACCGGGTCGGTATAACCAATGATGATGCCTTTCATTGTGGCTGTGTCAAATGTGTAGGTCATCGGGTAGGTATTGCCACCGTATGGGTCGTCGCCGTTGTAGATACGATGCTCATAGATGGTGCCAGTGCTGTCGGTCATAAAACGCCAGATGCTGGTATCGACGACGTGCATCGACGACGTCCACCATTCGTCGATGACTGTTATCCATGCCGTACCGGAGAGCGAGAACGGTTCATCTACGGGCTGTTGCGGCACAGTGTCAGTGGTGCCAGCGGGTTCGTTGTTGTTTTCTTTTTCGCAGCCGACGGCGACCGTCAGCAGCATCGCGCCCAGAGCGAGGGCACTGAGGGATTTGATGATGTGGTGTTGCATGTTGGATGTTTGTGTGTTTGGGAATCTACTTTATTCGGGTCAGGCCGATGTTTAGCTGCGTTTCATGATGTAATGGAAGTCCCAGTCGATATTGTGGTGTTCGGGTGCCAGCACCAGTTGGTCGGTGGTGAGTTCTTCCACAACGAAGATTCCGGAGTGGCAGCCGTCCTCAATCTTCAGCAACTGCTTGCCATCCTCTTTCGAGAGTGTATATTTATGCCACTCTTGTAGGCAGTTTGCTCTTTGGTCAGATACCAATACTTTGCTGTCTGTGAATTCCATGCAGATATATCCTTCCGGGATGTTCTGTTGCCCAGCAATAGTGATTTCATTCGACTGTGCCGTGTTGGCCCATTTGCCGATGATAGCTCCATTGTCCTTGTTGTCTTTCCCGCAGCTTGTCAGCAGCATTGCGCCCAGGGCGAGTGTGAAGAAAGTCCGGTGGACTTTCGATAGCGGAGCGGAGAACAAAAGGGATTTGATGATGTGGTGTGTCATATTGATTATGTATTTAATGGTTTACTATTTAATTACTACAATTTTTCGTGCCGGACGATCGCCGATTTTGACAAGGTAGACACCGGCGGGGAGGCTGTTGTTGCGGATGCTGCGACCGGTGATGTCGAAGATGCGGACGGTCTCGCCGTCGGCACCCTCGACGATGATGCGGCCATCGAGCGTGTAGATGTTGATGTTCTCCACGTCGGGGTCGCCGATGCCCAGGTTGCAGTCTTCGACATATTTGTCTGCAAACTGGCCCCAGTAGCTGTCGGCCAGCCAAGCGTTGAGGCTCCCGCAGGGGACGACGATGGTATCTATTTGGCCTATCATGTAGAGGGGACCGTCGCCCTTGATGGCAGGGGGCAAGCCGCCAGTGAAGCATATCTTTTGGATGTTGGCGCTCTCGAAAACAGCGGTGCCTAGGGTGTCCACCTGTCCGTGGAAGGTCACCGAGCGCAGATTGTTGGTGCATGCACCAAAAGCGCAATCGCCGACCTTCCTCAGCGATGCCGGGAGGTCGAGATTAGTGATATGAGTTGAACTATATTGCGACAATGCCCAGAAGGCATAGTCTCCAATCTCCTCAACGTCGTTGTTCCAGGTGATGGAACTGAGTCTTATGCACGAGTTGAAGGCCTCTTTGGGGATGATGCGCAGCGAGTCGGGGATGACGATAGAGGTCAGCGCATAGCAGTGCTCGAACGCACCCTGTCCCATCGAGAGCAGCGTCTGCGGCATGGTGACGCTGGCCAGCTGGTCGTTCTCCGAAAAGGCTTTTCGGCCTATCGACTTCATGTGCGTCGGCAAAGTGATGTTGGTAATCTGGCAGCCGTTGAAGCAGTTTTCGGTGATGTCGGTCACAGTCTCGGGGATGGTGATATTTCGTACCCATGTGTTATTCTCAAAACCACCCAGCACTTTTACATTGGGGTTCAGGGACACGGTGGTACCCGACTTGTGGCACGAAACCAGCGTGTCGTATCCTGCGCTGTATACCATCAGGCCGTCCATCACATAATGCGTGTTGCCGCTGGCGATGGAGAGGTTGTTCATCTGCGGGCAGTAGGAGAAGGGGTTGACACCGATGTGTGTCACCGTCGAGGGGACGACAATACCGTCGACCGTTGCGCAGCAGTTGAATGCGAAGTCGCCGATGGAAACCAATCCTTCGGGCAGTGTGACCGATGTGATGTGGCTGCAGAAGCCGAAAGCCATCTTGCCGAGATGCTGCACGAATTGAGGCACCGCGACGGTTCCCGTCTCACCACTGGGCACGATGCAGAGCGTCAGGCTGTCCTTGCTGTAGAGCCAGCCGTCGATGGAGCGGAAGCGTGGATTGGCCTCGTCGACCGTGATATTCATCAGGTTCCGTGCCCAGAAAGAGCATTCGTCATACTCTTCAAAACAAGCGGGCAGGTGTAATGACGAGACGCTAGAATAGAGAAAAGCGCGGTCGTCGATGCGACGCAACGAATCGGGCAACTGCAGCGTCGTGAATGTGCAGTTGTAGAAACAATGCGACCCGATGCTGCGGATGGTCGGCGGCAGGGTGAGGCTTGTGACAGTTGTGCAACTCTCGAAAGCAGTTTCGGCCAATGCCGTCACCGTGTAGGTGTTGCCGCCATACTCCACCGTCTGTGGAATGACGATGGAACCACTGTAGGGGGTGTTATGCAAATAATAGTTCGACAACACTTCGACAGTTTGTTCTGAAGTGGTGCCGTAGACGATGCCGCCTACCTCGAAATACTGCGCCGAAACAACGGCTGGTAAACATGCCGCCATCAGGGCGGCGAGGGATTTGATGATGCTTTGTTTCATTGTTTTATATTGTTAAAGGTTTATTGTTTCTTGTTGCGGGCGGCATCGAGGGAGTCGAGGTGGCCGAAAGCGATGTCGGAGGTGGCATTCCATTGCTGGGTGCGGCTTCGCTCTTTGAGTTCCCTAAGGTTCTGATTGTTTACCTGCGCTTTTTCTTTTTCGATACCTGTTTCATAGATGGTGACGCAACGCAGGTCATGGAAGATATAGACGGTGACATCGTCGGGACGCATGTCCATCGAGGAGGTAATATGTTGTTCGGGCGTTTCGCGGTGGGAACGCTGCGTCGTGAACTGTGAGGCATTGCTGAGGAATAACCGTTTTACCTCGTCGGGGAGGGTGGTGTCGTTGATGAGTTTGTTCCAGTCTGCCGTGAGGCCGAAGAGGCTGTCGATGGCTGCCCAGCCCTCGTCAGTCTCGGCTTGGAGGAGGGTGACGGGGAGGCGCAGGGTGTCGTTGATTATCTTGTCCTGTATGTAGGTGACGCGCACGCCAGGGAGCCGCATGTCAGCGAAGTGGCGGTAGACGTCGCTGCACTCGTCGTAGCTCAACGTGTGCGGAAGGAACTTCCATGCCGCCGCGCAGCCCACAAGGAGCAGGGACAAGATTATGATTATGAGCGTGCGGTGTCTCATAGTTTGGCAATGAGGGTTGTCTGTTCGATGGTGTTGATGGTTGCGGTGCGTGCTTGGGCGCTGCTGACGTAGTGGCCGTCGGGGTCGGGCGTCGCCGCAATGGCTATGACGGACACCACC
>JAFSYK010000012.1 GCA_017449975.1 Bacteroidales bacterium | reverse complement strand
TCCTACGCCATCCGCACCGTCAGCCGGCGGCCGTTCGACAACATCTATTTCCACAACTGCCTCATGGGTAACCTGGAGACTCTCGCCGAGTTGCGCGACGTGGCTGACTACATCACCTGCTCCGCCCACGTGCTCTGCAGCGACGGACAGATACTCGTCGAATACATACGCGGACTCATCGACAAGGGCAATACCCCGGAGGCCATCGACCAGATGTTCAACCGCGCCGGCGGCAAGTGGAAACAGAGCTACATGGAAGAGAGTCTGGTGGATAAGAGCTTTCCCTACAACGGCGACCTGAAACTGCTGCGCACCGACCGCATTGACCCCATACTGACAGCCACCAAGCGGCTGGCCGAACGCCTCGTGGCGCAATATCCCGCCCAGCAGGAAGCTATCGACCGCGCCACGCTCAGCGTGTACCGCTTCTTTACGCATCCGTTTTTTTACTTCGTGGCTCCAATGTTCGACTTGGCCGACTACGCCCACAAGGTGGCCGACGAGACTGCCGACCCGGAATTTGCCGCGATAGCCGCCGACATCGACGCGGCCTTCAGCGATGCCATCATCCGCTACGAGGAAGTCAATTGGAACACCGAACAGTTCCTTCCCCACTACACACTCAGCGTCTGCCTCGTAGACCATGAAACCTACACCCGCGACTTCATGAAGGAATTCTCGATTTTAAGTCCCCGCTGCAACTTCAATGAGGGTTACGAGCAGACGCTCTTCCACCGCTCGACCGGCTGGGGCACGTGGCTCAACACCAACCTGAAGCGCCCATTCGGTAATCCCACCAGTGGCGGTGGCAGCGACAACGAAGAATAGGTTACACTTTCTACACCTAATAATTCCCAGGCTTGGGACAATCAACAAAAAGCAAATGAAAGGGGGAAACAGCAATGACATAAAATGATTGACCGATTAGAACAAAAACGCAATTAGAAAGATGAATCATAGTTAAGATATAGACAAGACAATGAAAAAGAAGATGCAAAGGGCGATTGCCGCCATACTGACACTCTGCGGCTGTACGGTGCTGACGGGTTGTACATCCCTGGCAGAGAGCTTCAACAACAACCTGATAGTCGAGGAGCGCTACAGGATGATTCTCGACGGTTTGCAGGTGACGCTGCTCATTACGTTCTGCGCCGCCCTGCTGGGAACGCTGTTGGGCGGACTGGTGTGCTGGATGCGTATGAGTCGCCGCCGGTGGCTACAGCAGGTGGCCAAAGTGTATATCGACCTGATGCGCGGCACGCCCGTGCTGGTGCTGCTCATGCTGATGTACTATGTGGTGATGGCACCGATGGACGCTACGGGCGTCGTGGTGGCCATCGCCACGTTCGCTATGAACACGGCGGCCTACATCAGCGAGATGCTGCGCACCACCATCCAGGGCATCGACCGCGGACAGACGGAGGCGGGGCTGGCGCTGGGCTTTACGCAGCGGCAGACGTTCTTCCGCATTGTGCTGCCGCAGGTGGTCAAGGCCGTGATGCCCGTTTACCAGGGCGAAGTGGTGAGCCTGCTGAAGGGCACGAGCATCGTGGGCTACATTGCCGTAGCCGACATGACGCGAGCGTCCGACTTGATACGCTCGCGCACGTTCGACGCCTTCTTCCCCCTCATCGTGACGGC
>JAFSYK010000097.1 GCA_017449975.1 Bacteroidales bacterium | reverse complement strand
ATGTTTTTCTTAAAGTACATGAACGGCATCTTTTTCACCTTTCCTCAGTCACAATGGAACCCCATTGTTCCATCGGAAAGGCAAAAAATCTGCTCGCCCATGTCCATAATAAAACTCATCAATCAAACTTAAACAGCTTCTAAATAAAATGGTTTAGTATTTTGAAATTATGATAGACGAACTCATTCGCATGGCTTTGCGCGAGGATGTGGGCGACGGCGACCACAGCACCTTGGCTTGTATTCCGCCGCAGGCGCAGGGCACAGCCCGCATGGTCGCCAAGCAGGACGGCGTGATTTGTGGCATGGAGGTAGGGGAGAAGGTGTTTCATCTGGTCGACCCCGCCTTGCAGGTGGAAGCCCTGGTCAAAGATGGCGACACGGTACACAAGGGCGACGAGGTGATGCGCGTAACAGGCTCCTCGGCCTCGATACTGACTGCCGAGCGCACGGTGCTCAACTATATGCAGCGCCTCAGCGGTGTGGCCACCCAGACCCGCCACATGGTGTCGCTGCTCGAGGGTCTTTCCACCCAGCTGCTCGACACACGCAAGACGACCCCCAACATGCGATTGCTGGAGAAATATGCCGTACACTGCGGCGGCGGCACCAACCACCGCATCGGTCTGTACGACATGATTATGTTGAAAGACAATCACATTGATTTCGCCGGCGGCATTGAGGCGGCTATCGATCGTACCCATGACTACCTGACCCGTACGGGTCGCCAGTTGCGCATCGAGATCGAGGTTCGTTCGCTCGACGAGCTGGATCGTGTGTTGCAGCATGGCGGCGTGGACCGCATCATGCTCGACAACTTCGACATTCCCACTCTGCGTGAGGCGGTGCGCCGCATCGACCACCGCTACGAGACTGAAGCCAGCGGCGGCATCACGGAAGAGACTTTGCGCAGCTATGCCGAGACCGGTGTCGATTTTATCTCGGTGGGTGCGCTGACGCATCATATCAAGAGTCTGGATCTGTCGCTGGTAGTGTGATTTGAATAGTTTGTAGGGGCAAATCATTATTTACCCCAATAAATAAAGTGAGATTTGAAAGTCAAGGCTTATATCCGTCTGTTCCTCAATAAGCTGAAACGAGGCTTGCGCTTGTTGCTCTACAAGCGGTGGGTTCGTACCTCCATCTACAAGCTGCAGCATTTTTCCCTCCCTGGCTTCCGTGGCGCTCCCATCTACGATGTGTTGCGCTATTTCCTGGTGGGACTCTTCGACGGAAGTATCTCACAGTGCGCCAAAGGTCTGGCGTTCTCTTTCCTGACGGCATTGCCACCGCTGATGATTTTCTTCTTCTCGTTGGTGGCCTACTTCCCGGTCGACGGTGTGCAGGACGAGTTGCTTGCCAATCTTTCGGATATTGTCCCCGAGAAGGTTATGGGTCCTTTGTCCGACACGGTCAACGATATCATGGGGCACCGCCACAGTACCTTGCTCTCCATCGGTTTCATCGTCTCGATTCTCTTTGCGGCCAACGGTATCATGGGGGTCATCACCTCCATCAACTTTGTGAACCGAGACAACGAGAAGCGTCCCCTGCTGCAACGCTATCTGTTGAGTGTGGCGCTGGTCTTTGTGCTCTACATCATGGTTATTCTGACCATCAGTCTGATGATGGGTAACAAATGGTTGTTGCAATACATCTACAGCCGTGGTTGGCTTACAGAGACCCGTTTCAACACCCTGCTGTTCCATATTGTGCGCTGGCTCTTGATTACATTCTCCATCCTGGTGACCATCTCCTTCATCTATTACTGGGCACCGGTGAAACGTCGCCGTGTGGGCTTCTTCTCGCCGGGGGCGTTGCTCTCGATGGGCATGTTCTTGGTGTTGAACTGGGGGCTGGGTGTCTATTTCAACCATTTCAATAATTATAACCTGGTTTACGGCTCCATCGGTACGCTGCTCATCCTCATGCTGTGGATGTATCTCAACTGTGCCGTGCTGTTGGTGGGATACAAGCTCAACAACAGCGTCTACGACGGTCTCATTACCGCCGAAAATCGTCGCTCACGCCGCGAACTCCGACAAAAGTTTCAAATAATCTACAAAACGGAAAATTAAGTGATAGGAACAAATCCGCGTTTGTTCCACGACCATGTATTGATACAATAACACATTCAAAATATGATTATTCAGAAAGAAAATGGGAAAGTGCTGCCGACCGAGTCGACCTCGCAGGCTAAGTTCAAGATGATTGCCAAGACCATGATGGGTCTGGAAGAGGTGCTGGCCGACGAGCTGCGCGAATGCGGTGCCACCGATATCGAACTGCTCAACCGTGCCGTCGCCTTTATGGGCGACATGAAGGTGCTCTACCGTGCCAACTACACCTGTCGCACCGCCCTCGCCATCCTCAAGCCTTTTGCCGAGTTCAATGCGGTCTCCGATCAGGATCTCTACGACAAGGTCTATCAGATTCGCTGGGAGAAGATCATGGATGTCGATTGCACCTTTATGATTGACAGCACCACCTCTGGCGAGGTGTTCACCCATTCCTACTATGCCGCCCTCAAGACGAAGGATGCTATCGTCGACCGCTTTCGTCGCAATTTCGGCAAGCGTCCCTCCATCGACACCGAGAATGCGGACTACAAGTTCAACCTGCATATCAACGATACCCATGTCACGCTGCTGATGAACTCCAGCGGTGAGTCGCTCCACAAGCGCGGCTACCGTCAGGGTGTGGGTGTGGCGCCGATGAACGAGGTGTTGGCGGCTGGACTTATCAAACTGGCGGGATGGAAGTGCGACTGCAATTTCTACGACCCCATGTGTGGATCGGGCACGTTGCTCATCGAGGCGGCGATGTTGGCCAACCACATCCCCGCCCAATACTACCGTGGCGACAATTTCGCTTTCAAACGCTGGAAGGAGTTCAATATCCTCGAGTGGAAGAGTGTCAAGGAGTCCGAGAACCGCAGGATTGGACAGGGTGATTTCGACTGCGAAATCTGGGGCAACGATATCGATATGGCGGTGCTGCAGCAGGCAGAGAAGAATCTCGAATACACCAAGCTGCACAAGGATGTGATGCTGTTCCACGGCTCCTTTGAGGACCAGGAACCGCCGGAGGGTCGAACGCTTATCGTCACCAATCCGCCCTATGGCGAGCGCATCAAAGTCGAGGACCTTAATGCCCTCTACACCAAGCTGGGTGACACCTTCAAGCGTCTCTACGGCGAGCGTTGCGAGGTGTGGCTTATCACCTCTGATTTTGAGGCCATGAAGCACATCGGACTGAAGCCCTCGCGCAAGATTGCCCTGCTCAACGGCTCCCTCGACTGTCGCCTGCTGAACTTCGAGCTCTACGAGGGAAGCAAGAAGGCGAAAAAGAATGTGGAGGCTGAAGAGAACCTCCAATAACCGATTTTCGAACACGGATTGCACTGATTCACACGGATTATCCGTTTTATCCGTGCAATCCGTGGTCTATTTATAGCTTTTTAGTGGTTGCCTGAAGATTGAAATTCAACAATCAACCTGTTATTATTGCCGTTAAAATTGTTATACAAGCCTACTAATTCTCAATTCTCAATTCTCAACTCTCAATTCATCAAGCGTCTTGCGCTTGATGTCGGCTTTCACGCCTGCGGCATTGCCGAGGCGACGCCGCTATCCGACGAGGAATTGGGCTTTCGCCGGTGGCTTTCCGATGGTGACCAGGCCGATATGCACTATATGGAAGAGCATGTCGACATGCGCCACGATCCCTCGCTGTTGGTGCCTGGCGCACGTTCGGTGGTGTCGCTGTTGCTCGGCTACAAGCCGTCACGCATGATGCAAGGCAATCACCGCATCGCCATGTATGCCTACGGTGAAGACTACCATACCCGCATCAAACAGATGTTGTTCCACTTGATAGCGGCTATTCAGAAGGAATATCCCGATTTCACCGCCAAGCCATGTGTCGACACGGTTCCCATTGCCGACAAGCACTGGGCGGTGCGCGCCGGATTGGGCTGGATTGGTCACAACACGCTCTTTGTCAGTCCGCAGCTGGGATCGCTGTGCAACATCGCTGAACTGGTCACGCCGTCGGCTTGTGACTGTTACGACCACCCGATAGAAAACCGTTGCGGCGACTGTCGCCGTTGTATTGACGCTTGTCTCAACCGGGCGCTGCATGCCGAGGGCGACGGATTTCGGCTCGATGCCCGTCGGTGTACCGCCTATCACACCATCGAGAATCGTGACGAGCGGTTGCCAGAGGACCTCCGGCGTGGCGGCTATGCCTTTGGCTGCGACCGCTGCCAGCTGGCCTGTCCCTACAACGAGCAGGCTCCTGTCAGTGTGGAGGTGAGCGACGCGCAGCTAGAGGAACTGCACCACCTCGCCGATGCCGACGAAGCCACCTTCCGCCGTTTTGCCCGTTCCCGTGCCCTCAGCCGCATCCGCTACTGGCAGTGGAAAAGGAATCTGTCTTAGATAAAAGAAAAACGCCGCATGTTCATGTGGCGTTTTTCTTTTATCTAAGAGAAGGTCAATTATTTCTTGCCTTTCTTGGTGTTGTTGCTGTCGATGCCGAGTTTGGCCTTGATGGCGGCGGGGATGGCATCCTTGTGGACCACGATGTTCATGGTTTTGTAGCGGGCGAAGGCTTTGCTGACATAGAACATGCCGTCGTATTTGTAGACCTTACCCCAGCTGTTTTTCACCAGGTAGTACTCGTTGCCAATCTGGTCGGTGGCAGTACCGTAGATCTGCATGCCGTGGTCGTCGGTGGTCTCCCAGTTGTCGTAAGCTTTCTGACGCTCCTCCTGGCTCACCCAGCGCTGCGGAGTGGGGTGGGCGTAGGCCTCTTTGGCGCGGTCGGCTTTGCTCAAGCCCGTCCAGTGGGCCATGTCGCTACCCATCTGCTCGGCACCTTTGCCATCGAGGTCGGGGAGCACACAGTAGCCGTCGCGGATGCCTTTGCGGAAACCGTCCTCGCTGACGTCGGCACCCCAGGCAATGGTGTAGCCGTTGGCGATGGCGTTGTCGAAGATCTCCATCATCTCATCCAGCGGCACGTTGTAGCACTGGCTCCAGCGCCAGTTGTCCTGGATCTCGAGCACGAATTTCTCGTAGAAGGGATGATGGGTGTAGCTGGTGATGGAGACATAGTCGTCGGCATTCAGACCCAGCGACTCGTAGAAGCTCTGCGGGGTGTATTTCTTGCCCTTGTACTCGAACTCGGTGGGGCAGGTGCCCAGGTAGGTGTCGTGGACAGCGTTGATGGCTTTGAGGCACAGCAGCTCGCCATCCTTGTTGGTCTGCAGTTTCTTGTGGTCACCCTTGGCGATGGCTTTCACCATGTTGTCGGTCAGCGCCGAAAGCTCGCTGTGGTCCGAGAGGGTGTCGCCGTACATGGCGCCGGGGGTCATGAACTGCTCGGGGACGAGGCCGAAGTGCTTCATGCCATAGATGACATCGTAGAACGAGCCGCCCTGAGCGAAGCTGACGTCACCGTGGGTGCGGATGGCAGCCATCGCGCGGTCTCTGTAGGTGTTGCTGACGATGTACATCTCGCTGAGGTCAAACTCACCCTTGCCCATGCGCAGCAGCTCGCTCTCGATGAAAGCCAGACCACTGTAGCACCAGCAAGTACCGGCACGATGCTGGTCCTTGATGGAGGTGATGGGCAGCACCTTGGTGTTGGTGAACACATAGCCCGAATCTTGTTTCTCTTCTTTCTGGGCGTCCTGTGCGAAGGAGGCACCACAGAAGGCCAACAGGCCGACGATTGCAAATACTTTTTTCATTTGTTCTTTATTTGTTGTTATTTAGTGATTTAATCTGTGAATTCTAGTATATCGTGATTACGAGTCTCAATAACCTATAACCCATAACCAATAACCATTATTCCTCCGGAGCAAACATGGGATCCCATGCCGGCAGCATGATGGGTTTCTGGTTGAGCATGGCCTGCAGGTTGGCGGGGATGTACTTTTTGTTCAGCACCACGCGGAACATATACTCGTTGAACCACTCGTTGGTCATGATGAGGTTGCCCTGCCAGCCGTAGGAGGAACCCCAGCTGTTTTCGACCATCCATTTCACCGGTTTGCCCTCGCTGTCGAGGTCGACGGCGCAGAGCGTCATGGCGTGGCTGCTGCCGCTGGCATGGCTGGCCACACGCTGACGTTTGTCCATGCCGAAGGTGGTGCCCATCAGCGACTCGTAGTCGAAGTTGTTCATGTCGAGCAGACCGCGGTCACGGTCGAGGAATTTTCCGACATCACAGCTGAAATACATCATGGTGCTGTCCTTCAGCGAGGCAATGCACATGGGGGCGATGTCCTCCATGGGCAGGTTCAGGTAGCGCCAGTTCTGGCCGTCGTAGACGTGGCGGTCGTACTGGATTTCATACACCTTGTAGTATTCGCGGGTGGGGTCGTTCATCACCATATAGTAGTCGTCGAAGTTGGTCTTGGCAAACTTCTCGTAGAACGACATCGGGGTATAGGTGGCCGTCTCCACAATCTCGCCTTTGGCGTCTTTCTGCGTCCAGCTGAACGTTGCCGGCGGTTCGCCCATGGTGAGCGCCAGCATGCGGTAGATGGTGGTCAGCATCTCGGTTTTCTTCTCTTGGAGTTTTTTGTCGGTCATGCCTTTCTGTGCCGCCATCTCACGCAGCATGATACCGTCCTCGCGCAGTTTCAGTTTCAGCAGTCCACTGATGGAGGAGGTGTTGTTGGTGTTATAGGTCTCGGGCATCACATCGCCAGGCACCAGACCGTATTTGCTCACCAGGTTGGCAACGCCGGTGAACTGTCCACCGTCGCTGAGGGGGTTCTGGAACAGCCAGTCCACCTCTTGGTCGCTCATTGGCTTGCGGTAGGTGTCAATGACAGCCTGCAGGAAGAGGTTGGATTTCTCCAGCTGGTCATAGAAGAAGAGGTAGGCCTGCGAAAACTGGAAATCGGCAGGCAGATTGTGTTTGCGGATGGCTTGGTTGCGCAGCACGTTGAGGCCGGTGAACATCCAGCAGCGGCCACTCGACTTTTGGTCGGTGATGGCTTTGCTCTCCACACGGTTCGAGAAATGCGTGTTGAAACGGGTGGCATTGTCGAAGTTTTGCGCCATCTTGGCGGGACTGTTGTTGACCAGCACGTTGCGCAGCGCCTTGTCGGCAGCATTGTGCTGATAGCCGTTCTGCATCTGTTGCATCATGGCGGGGGAGATGCCGCCGTTGGCAGACTGTGCCATTGCGCCAGCGGTCATGGCAAGGAGTGCGAAAAACAGGGTTGTACGTTTCATGGGGGGATTTTTGATTTCTGGGGGATTTTTCTAGATTTTCTAGATTGTCTAGATTTTCTAGATTATCTAGATTTTCTAGATTTTCTAGATTATCTAGAATTTCTAGAGTTTCTAGATTATCTAGATTTTCTAGTCTTTTATTTCAGGGCTTCGATGACGGCGGCTTCGATGTCGGCGCCACGCAGGTCGCGGGCGATAATGGTGCCGTCGGCACCGATGAGCAGAATCTGCGGGATGCCGCTGATGCCGTAGGTGGTGGTGGCGTTGCGGGTGGTGTCAATCAGCTGGGGATAGGTGATGCCGAGCTGCTCGACAGCCTGCTTGTGCTGCTCGGGCTTGTCCCACACGTCGACACCGACCACTTGCAGACCTTTCTTGCTGTACTGTTTGTAGATGCGGACGAGGTTCTCGCTGATTTCCTGGCGGCAGGGGCGGCACCAAGAAGCCCAGAAGTCGACCAGCGCGACACGTCCGTCGACCAGCTGGCTCAACTTGCCGGCTTCGCCCGTGGCAAAATCAATGCCTTCGATGTCGATGTATTTTTTACCGGCATCGGTGCTTTCGATGGCTTGCAGCTGCGACAGGATGTTTTGCAGCGGGGTGTAGTTCTTCACCACATCGGAAGCGCCTTCAAGCATTTCCTCGGCTTGCGAGTACTTGGGGTGGGACTCGGTGGCCCAGAGGGTCAGCACATAGGCACCGACAATGTTGTCTTTGTTGTATTTGTAGGTGTTCAGCGCCGCAATGGACATGTCGGCAATACGCAGAGCGTCGATACTGTCGTAGGCGGTCTCTGCCTCGTGGCGGTCTTCCGCGCTGACAGCGCTGCGATAGAGCGCCATGTAGATGGAGAGCTCCAAGGAGTAGTCCACCTCGTGGCTGGCCACGGTGAAGGCATACAGCGTGTCGTTCAGCGGAGTACCCGACAGCGAATCGCTGTCCAGGTTGACATAAATCTTGCCGGGTTCCACCACGCAGGCGGTCTGTGCGTTGCCGTTGGTACCCACAGCCACTACGTATGCGATGTAGGGGTTCTCGATAGTTCCTTCGAAATGGAAGCTGCCGTTGCTCATCAGGGTCGAATCGACCGGCTGACGGGTGGCGATGTCCACCAGATAGACCTGGGCTCCCTCGAACTCGCTGCTCTGGAGCTGTCCGTCAATAGCATATTCTGTGTTTTTGCCGCAGCTGGCCAGCGCAAGCACGGCACCGAATAAAAGAATGATTTTACGCATTGGAATGAATTGTTTTAGTTTTAAGTTACAAATGTACGAATTATTTCCGACATAGGGTGGGGGTATTCGTCCGTTTTTGCCACATTGGTAAAAAGAAAGAGACGGACACCGTTGGGCATCCGTCTCTCGTACTTGTTCGTGTGTAGTGTTACACCATGTCGGCCTTACTTGCTGCGCTCGGCTTTGCGGGCGTTGTAGAAGATTTTGAAGGCACCTGCGACACGCAACTCTTGCTTGATGTCGCTGATGAGACCCATCTTGGTGTCCTTGTCGGCTTTGATGGCGGTGGTGATAAAGGGTCGGTCGGCCTCGGGACGTGCGGACTTCTCCATTTCGACGAACTGGATGATGTCGCTCACGTCGGCGATTTGGTCATTGAGCTGGATGCGGCTGTCGGTACCAAACTTTTTCTGCTGGTCGGGCAGCGGCACACCCACGTTGATATAGCTAACCAGACTCTTCTTTTCGAGCTTGCTGACTTCGGTACCCTGCGGCGGGATGATCTTCACATAGAGTGAACTCTCGCGCATGGTGGTGATGACCATAAAGAAGAAGAGCAGCATGAAGATAATGTCGGACATCGAGCCCATGTTGAGGGCAGGCGTCTCTTTTGCTTTTTTACCAGTAAATCTTGCCATTATTTCTTCTCTCCTATCTTTGTGGGTTCGGCTTCCGAGATGGCGATGGGGATCGCTTTGTCGATAGCCTCGGCCTGTTCGTCATTCAAATCAGCATATTTCTTTCCAAAACGGTCGGTAGACAGTTCGTTGCGCATCTCGTTGATGGCGGCTGCCAGCTCGTTCTGCACCTGAAGGTACATGTCGTAGGAGGTACCACGGTCGTTTTGCAGTGAAATAACGCCCTTCGACACACGGGTCTTGCCCAGCAGCGGGATGTCGACCTCTTCCTTTTCGGGAAGTGTGGTGAGATCCTGCGGGTTGCCCAAGAAGGTCTTGGCACGTTCTTTCAAATCTTCGATGCGGCCATATTCTCCGTTGAAGAGCAGGAGGTCATGGCTATTGATTTTCACTACAAAGATATTGCGCTCACGAACTTCTGGCTTGTCTTGGTTAGGCGGCAGCGGAGGGGGCAGACGCCTGGCGATGCCCGAGTCGGAGTTGATGTTGGAGACCATCAGGAAGAAGGCCAACAACAGGAACGAGATGTCGGACATGGCACTTGTATTCAATCCAGGAGTTTTCTTAGCCATAGTTATTTCTTTTTAGAAAGTTTGGCCACTTCGACGTAGACGATGGAGCAAGCGGCTGCAATGACGAGGATGTAAACCAAGATGCAGGCTGCGCCGATCAGACGCGAGGCGGACTCGGAAAGGCCGTTTTTCTCAAGCAACACAGCGCTCACGTCGTTACCCTTGGCCAGCAGGAAGGAGGCCAGCAGCACCACGACAGCGGCGATGAGGATGATGAGGAATTTCTTGGCAAAGCCTTTCTGTGTCTTAAAGTTTTCACCCAGTTTTTTGCCGGCAAAAATGACGATGGCTGCAATCGCGCAGATGACGATGAGGATAAGCATCCAGTAGGCAACGTTGTACAGACCGGCAAATTTGTCGGTGTTGAGAGCGAAGAGGACGGCAAAAATCGATGCCACCACTGCTAATCCCAACATGACAATGGTCAGGAGTTTATCGGTTTTTTCTTTCATAACAGTTTAAGGATTTAATCGTTTTACTTTAATTTATAGGAATCCTTACACTATTATTTCTTGTTCTTGACGAGGATGTCCATGAAGGTGATGGAACCGTCCTCCATCTGGTTGACCAGACTCTCGATTTTGGTGAGGATGTAGTTGTAGAAAATCTGCAGGATGATAGCGACAATGAGACCGAAGATGGTGGTCAACAGAGCAACTTTCATACCACCGGCAACGACGGTCGGGCTGATGTCACCAGCCACCTCAATGGCGTCGAAAGCCTGCACCATACCGACAACGGTACCGAGGAATCCGAAGGAAGGAGCGATGGCGATGAAGAGGCTGATCCAGGTGAGGTTGCTCTCCAAGCGAGCCATCTGCACACCACCGTAGGAGGTGACGGCCTTCTCAACATTGTCAAGACCCTCGTTCACACGGTCGAGACCCTGGTAGAAGATGCTGGCCACGGGGCCACGGGTGTTGCGGCAGAGTTCCTTGGCACCTTCATAGTTGCCTTTCTTCACATTTTCCTCAATGCCCTCAAGCAGCTTGTTGACATTGGTGGTAGCCATGTTCAGATAGAGGATGCGCTCGATAACGAGAGCCAAACCGAAGATGAGGCAGAGGAGAACGGGGGTCATCCAGCCTGCACCACCTTGGATGTATTTCTCTTTCAGAACCTGGTGGAACGATTTGGTGTCGTCCTGCGGAGTGGCGGCCACTTCTTCCATTTCGGGTTCCGCTGCGGGAGCGACGGAATCGGTGGTGGCTTCGACTTGTTCAGTGGCTTCAGTAGCGGCTTTGTCTTTAGCAGCCTGCTGAGCCATAACACCGTTGAGGTTGGTGAATGTCAATAAACCAAAGATTGACATCAAGGCAATTACTTTTTTCATAATGCTGTTAATGTGTTAATTATTAGTTAAGTGATTTTTTTAATTTCTACTTATCGTATTTGCAAATATACATTTTTTTTTGGAATGTGGAAAAAGTGACGCCTTGGAGATTATTTTTGTCGTCCCAGTAGACCTTGCGCCAGTTGTTTCAGCGTTGCCTTTTTTTCGGCGGGGAGGTTGATGCTCTCCAGTGCCTCGTCGGCAATACTGAATTGGTTGTCAATTTCGTCCTGCGTATATCTACGAATGTCCAGTTGGTTGTAGAGGTCGAGTACCCGGGCGATTTTTTCGTCGTCGGACAGCGTGCATTCGGTGGTAAATATTTTTCTTAGCGCCTCCGCTTGTGCGGGCGATGCCAGCTCCAAGGCTTTCAATGGCAGGAATGTTTTTTTGTTGTCCAGAATGTCCTGTCCTGTTTTTTTGCCCAACGTCGCCGTGTCGCCGTAGGCGTCAAGCAGGTCGTCCTGCAACTGGAAGGCGATGCCGATGTGGTTGCCGAAACGGTAGATGCGTTCGATGTCCTCGGCAGGCGCGTTGGCGCAGAGGGCTCCAATCTTCAGCGCGCCGGCCAACAGAACGGCGGTCTTGAGGCGTATCATCTCGATGTATTCAGGGATGGAAACATCGTGGCGCGACTCGAAATCCATGTCGTATTGCTGTCCTTCCATCACGCCGATGGCGGTGTCGTTGAAAGTCGTGAGGATATCGTGCAGATTGTCGCTTTGCAGTTGCAGCAGGTGTTTCCATGCGAGGACGAGCATGGCGTCGCCCGACAGAATGGCCACATTGGGGTTCCATTTGCAGTGTACGGTCGGGTTGCCTCTGCGCAGCGGTGCTTTGTCCATCAGGTCGTCGTGCAGCAGCGTGAAGTTGTGGAATGTCTCGATGGCCACCGCGGCGGGGGCTACCGCTTCGGGGGTGCCTCCGAACATGACGGCGGCATTGATGAGTAGCTGCGGCCGCAGCCGTTTTCCGCTGAGCCGCATCGTGTATTCGATGGGTTCGTATAAACTCTCCGGTTGGTCGAGAAACGAAGTCTGCTCAAAAAGTTGTTTGACGAAAGCTGCAGTTTCCATGGTTCGGTTTTATTGGTCTTATTGGACTAATTGGACTTATTGGTCCAATTGGCTAATTACTATTATTAAAATGGATAATCGATTCCGAAGTTGGTTACCAGGTTGCTGAAGGTCCAGTGTTTGAAACGCCAGCGGTCGGTGGCGAGGCTGGGGTCGTAGGTGGGCAGCGCAAAGTCGACACGCAGGGTGAGGATGGATATCTTCACACGCAGCGCGACGCCGGCGCCCACGGCCAGCTGTTTGGCAAAGGTGTTGAAACGAAACTCTCCGTTGGAATAGCCTACATCGCTGCGGGTGGTCCATACGTTGCCGACGTCCACGAAGAGTGCGCCCTCGAAGACACCGATGATGGGGAAGCGTTCCTCGATGTTGGCCACGATGGAGATGTCGCCCACTCGGTCGAAGTCGAACTCGTCAATCGGCATATAGCCGCCAGGGCCCAACCGACGTATCTGCCATGCGCGGATGGTGGTGGGGCCGCCGCCGTAGAAGCCTTTTTCATAAGGCATCATGACGGAGTTGCCGTAGGGGAGACCCACTCCGATGAGGCTGCGGAGCACCAGCGTGCTTTTTCGACCGTGATAGAAATATTTCTTGGCCTCGGCACTGAAGCGTACATACTGCGAGTAGGGGACGTCGAAGACCATCCGTTCGCCCATCTCGTTTTTCCCGTTGTTGATATACGACAGGGCGTGAAGCAGGTTGCCGGCCACTTCGGCAGAGAGGTGCAGATAGGAGAAGTTGTCGCGCGACCCGAAGTTTTGCGAGTTGTAGACGTAGTCGTATCGCAGATCGAGAATCAGGTGGTCGCTGAATTGATAGGCGATACGGGAATCAAAAATGTTGGCAAAAGAGAGCACATACTCCCAGTCGATGTTCTGAATCTTGACGTAGGTCATCTCGATGGGCAGCAACTGGTGTGTGTTGTGTCGGTTGGGCGTCCAGTTGTAACCGAAGGAGGCACCGCTGGAGAGTCGTTCGAAATAGGGGCGGTACTGGTAACTGCCGCTGACCGAGAACAGCGTGTGGGGTAGGGTGCGCGTGGGTTTGATGCGGTTGCTGTAGGGGATGAGGAAAACCGGCAGGTTGAGTGTCGCCTTGATACCGGTTTCGAAGGTGGAGAAGGCGTCGTGGAAGCTGGAGACTTTCTCTTTAAAGATGTTTTTGGGCAGTTCTCCCAGCAGGTTGGTCTCGACGGTCAGCGCCTCGGCGCCGCCGAATAGGTTTTTGTGCTGGTAGTTGAGCACCGTTTCCAGTCCGAAGTTGCCGCCGTTGCTGCTGCTGCGCGTCATGGGGGAGGCGTTGCTCAGCTCCAGCGAGACACTGATTTTCTGCTGAAAGTTGTTGCGTAGCCGCACCCGTGTGTTGAGCAACCGGTTTCCGGGTTCGCTGGCGGGCGACTCCTCGGTGATGATGTCTATATAATTAAATGTATGTAGGTTGAGCAGGGTGTTGTAGGAGGCGGCCATGCGTGCCGAACTGAACAGGTCGCCCTTTTTAAAACGCAACGCGCGACGGATGACGCTCTCTTTTACCGCGTTGCTGTCGATGCTGATGGAGTCGATGTTGTATTGCTCCAGCGGAATGGCGGTGCGGTCGACCACGGGGTTGTGGACCTGTACGTCGATGCTGAGCAGGCTGTCGGCAAAGGTGGTGTCGACGTAGAAGTGCACCAGCTGTGGCGAAGCGGTGTAGTAGCCGTTGTTCAGCAGCAGCGTGGCGATGCGGTTGCGCTCCTCCTCGATGATTTCTTGGTCGTAGTAGTCGCCGGCTTTCAGCAGCGATTGGGGGCTGTCGGCACGTAGCAGGGAGTCGACGCTCTGTGTCTGTGCCGCGAAGGCCACCGACACGATACGGTGACGATGCGAGGCGTGGATGTTGTAGCGTATCGTGATACGGCTGTTGTTGAGACGCAGTGTGTCGAAATCCACACGGCTGCCAAAGCACCCTTTGCTGCGCATCATCTGTTCCAGCTGGCGCACGCTGCGTCGTGCGTCGCTGGGGTTGTAGACCACCGGGGCGTCGCCGACGCTGCGCAACATCTCATGCCACCAGTTGTCTTTTTGTGGGTTGGAGAGGCAGTATATCTGCACGGGTATCAGCGAGAAACCCAACAGCCGTTTGTTGGGCGACTGTACGATGTAGTTGTTGCGTTTGGCTGCGGCGCTGCTGATTTCTTTGCCCACACTGCCGCCGTCCAGCATGTCCACCTGCACCTTGTTGCGTACCAGCATGGAGCCCCCTTCGGGCAGATGCCGGTTGATGCTGCATCCCGCTACCATCAGGCAGCAGAACAGCAGGGCGACGGTTGTATGGCGTTGGCGTGACAAGTTTTATCGTTTGTTGAGGGTGTCCAGTATGATTTGGGTGCTGCCGAGATTTGCTTCGACATACTGTCGGCAGGCCTGCGAGGCTTTTTGGTAGGCTTCTTTGTCGTCCAGCAGTCGGTCCAGCTGGCGCTGCAGCTCGTCGTACTGTGTGTAGGTGTACCCACCGCCACAGGCCAGGACGTCGTGCGCCTCCTGAAACTTTCGGTAGTTGGGACCGAAGAGGACGGGCTTGCCGAAGGTGATGGCTTCGAGGATGTTGTGGATGCCGTGACCCCATCCGCCACCGATATAGGCCACGTCGGCATAGCGGTACAGCGATGCCAGCATGCCGATGTTGTCGATGATGAGTACCTTGCGGTCGTCGAGGTTCGTGGTGTCCGCCATGCTCTTCATCCGAGAATACCGTATGCTGTCGGGGAAGAGGTGCTCGATTTGGGTCAGGTGCTCTTCGCTGATGACGTGCGGTGCCAGAATGATGGTGAAATTCGGGTGGTGCTTCCGGTACTGTGCAATCATCTTCTCGTCGGGCAGCCAGCTGCTTCCGGCCACCAGCACCGGCTCGGTGCGGCCTGCCAGGAAGGTTTCTGCCACCGCGTTGCGCTCGGCGGCGTCGGCGATGGCCTGCACGCGGTCGAAGCGGGTGTCGCCGGCCAGCGAGCATTGGTTGATGCCGAATCGCTGCAGCAGTTGCAGCGAGGTCTCGTTCTGCACGAAGAGGTGGGTGAAGCAGGCGGCTATCTGTCTCCGGAACCAGCCGCCGTAGGGCTTGAAGAAATACTGCGACGGACGGAAGATGGCAGAGAAGATATAGGTGGGCACCTGCTTGCGCCGTAGTGCATGCATGTAGTTGAACCAGAAGTCGTACTTGACAAAGAACGCCATCTCGGGATGCAGGGCTTCCACCAGACGTCGTGCGTTGCGGGGGGTGTCGGGAGGCAGGTAGAGCACGCGGTCTGCCATGGGGTAGTTGCGGCGCACCTCGTAGCCCGACGGGGAGAAGAAGGTGACGCAGATGCGATGGTCGGGTTTCTCCGCATGGAGTCGCTCCAGCACCGGCCGCGCCTGTTCAAACTCGCCGAGACTGGGGGCATGGAACCACAGGGTGGGACGGCTGTCGCCAGCGAGGTCCGCCAGCTGGCGGTGGCAGTCGCTCCAGCCCTTCACCATCTGGCGTGCCTTGGTATGGAACGGAGACACCAGCCGGATGCCCAGTGTATAACAGCCGATGCCAATGGTATAGAGGAGTCGCATGGGAGAGGTTTTTCTGAGTTTCTTGGGTTTCTAAATAATCTAGAAGCTCTAGAAAATCTAGATCATCTAGAAAATCTAGATCATCTAGAAATTCTAGTCTATTCACTAATAATAGTAATAATCCCTTGCTGTTTTGCCTTTCAGCGGGAACATCCACGACAGCTTGATGGTGTAGATGAGGTCGAAGTAGCGGCTGTCGTCTTTGCCGTTCAGGCCGATGTAGTGGTCGTAGGTGTAGTCGCGGGTCGACTTGCTCCAGACCTCCGACACCTCAAAGGCGACGAAGAAGTTGATGAGGTTGGATCGGTTGCTCATAAACCAGAATCCCAACCCTTCGGTCAGCATAAAGCCCATGCGCTGGTGGTCGTAGATGAGGGCGTTGTCGCCCTCAATTTGCGGGGCTTTGACCTCGTTGAGCATAAACACCGTCTGTTGGAACATCGGGCCCACCATCACCCGTGCCAGCAGTCCCGAATTGGGGTTGCGCGACGGCCAGAGGGGCAGCACTTTGCCCACGCCGCCCTGTATGGCGAGTCCACGGTTGTAGCAGGTGACCACCGCGTCGGTGCCGTTGGCGCCGATGATGGTGCCTTCGTTGGTGTAGAGTACATCCATGCGATCCTGGCGGTGGGTGAGGTTGTCGTTGCCAAACCAGAAGTCTCCGTCGAGCGACAGCATCCAGTTCGACTTGAATTTATAGAAGGCGTTGACGCCAAAATCCAGCCACGGGGAGTCATAAAGACTGTACATGGTGGCTCGGTCCGACGTCTCGCCCGACGCCAAGGTGGCCTTCGACAGGGAGCTGGAGGGGAACATCGTCCCGAATTTGAAACCTACGATGAAGCATTGCAGCGTGTCGTGGCCTCCGCTGGTCTGTGCCGAAAGGCCCAACGGCAGACTCAACAGTGCCGCCAAGAGTATGGTTTTTAGTCGTCTGACTATTTTGTTCATGATGTGCTGTGGCTCGTTTGTTATTATTTTTGTACCTTTGCACTGCCTTTTGCGAAAAAGGCATTTTGAATAGGCAAAGTTACGATTTTTTGGTGAATAGTGATCAGTGATTTGTGAATAGTGATTAGCAATCAGGTATTCAGACATTCAAGCAATCAGACAATCAAACATTCAAGCAATCACATTATATGGCAAAAGATTTTGTAAAACGCGCTGAAAATTTTTCAGAATGGTATAACGAATTGGTCGTCCGTGCCGATTTGGCCGAGAATTCGGCGGTGCGCGGCTGCATGGTCATCAAGCCATACGGCTACGCCATCTGGGAGAAGATGCACGATGCATTGGATGCCATGTTCAAGGCTACGGGCCACGTCAACGCCTATTTCCCCATCTTCATTCCCAAATCGTTCCTCAGCCGTGAGGCCGAGCACGTCGAGGGTTTTGCCAAGGAGTGTGCCGTGGTCACCCATCACCGCTTGATGAACGACCCCAACGGGAACGGTGTCGTCGTCGACCCGTCGGCACGTCTGGAGGAGGAGCTGGTGGTGCGTCCCACCTCGGAGACCATTATCTGGAGTACCTATAAGAATTGGATCAAGTCGTACCGCGACCTGCCCATCCTCTGCAACCAGTGGGCCAATGTGGTGCGCTGGGAGATGCGCACCCGTATGTTCCTGCGCACTGCCGAGTTCCTGTGGCAGGAAGGCCACACCGCCCACGCCACCCGCGAGGAGGCCGAGGCCGAGGCACGTCGTATGCTCGATGTCTATGCCGACTTCGCCAACAACTATATGGCGGTGCCGGTGGTCTGCGGCGTCAAATCGCCCAACGAGCGTTTCGCCGGTGCCCTCGACACCTACTGCATCGAGGCCATGATGCAGGACGGCAAGGCGTTGCAGGCCGGCACGTCGCACTTCCTGGGTCAGAACTTTGCCAAGGCTTTCGAGGTGCAGTTCCTCAACAAGCAGAACCAGCTGGAATATGTCTGGGCCACCTCGTGGGGTGTCTCCACCCGACTGATGGGTGCCCTCATCATGACCCACAGCGACGACAACGGACTGGTGCTGCCGCCCAAGCTGGCGCCCATCCAGGTGGCCATCGTGCCCATCTGCAAGAACGACGAGCAGATGCCCGAGCTCGACGCCCATATCGCCCCCATCGTCAAAGCCCTTGAAGCGAAGGGGCTGACCGTCAAATACGACAACCGGCTGGAATACAAGCCCGGCTGGAAGTTCAACGAATATGAGTTCAAGGGTGTCCCCGTGCGTCTGGCCATCGGTCCGCGCGATTTGGAGAACGGCACCTGCGAGGTCTGTCGCCGCGACACGCTGGAGAAACAGACGCTGCCCATCGAAGGCATCGCCGACCATGTGGCGCAGCTTATGGACGAGATACAGAAGAGCCTCTTCCAGCGCGCGCTGGAGTTCCGTCAGGGCCGCACGCGCAACGTCGACACCTGGGATCAGTTCAAGGAAGAGATCGAGAAGGGTGGCTTCCTGATGTGCCACTGGGACGGCACCACCGAGACCGAGGAGCGCATCAAGGAGGAGACCAAGGCCACCATCCGTTGCATCCCCTACGACGCCCCCGAAGAGGAAGGTCGCTGCATCTACAGTGGCAAACCCTCACACCGCCGCGTCATCTTCGCCCGCGCATATTAAATCTCGTTTAAGGTTTAACGTTTAATGTTTAAAGTGTTTTCGAATATGATATTCATAGTTTTGAAAGATGGTATCGTTACACTTTAATTATTTAACTATTACTAATTAATTGAGATAAATTAATTATTTTTGCAAATTATTGACAAAAAAAGAATGCCTATGAAGCATTGAAATAGATGATACACATCATTTAGTTTTTTGGAAAAGCGAAGTAGCTTAATCTGGTTATTCTGAAACTTGGACACTTTCAGTAATTTTTCCACCCAGATCTATGCAGCGACGCCCCGCCTTTGGCGTGGACCGTTTTAGTTGTATTTGGGTGGAAAAGGTTGTCCAAGACCTCAGAATAACCAAGTAGAGCGAAAAAAAAGGTGCCACGCTTTTTTTGGTGTGTGTCTTGATTGCAAATGCTAGAGTTGTCGGCACCATGTTTGATTAACCGGCGATAGGACGATGCCTAATAAGTGTCTTTAAAAACATTTTGTCGCAATGAAAAAAACTAAAGTATTTTTCTTGATTGCTGCTGTTTGTGCAATGACGAGCATTTTTGTCTCCTGCAAAAAGGACAAGGATGAAGATAAAAAAGTGACATGTACTTGTTATGACGACGATGGCTATACCTATGCTAATTTAAATGCAGCTGATTATGGTGCCAGTGATTGTGATGGGCTTGCCAGTGCGTTAGAACGTCGAGACCCCTATGCGAACTATAATTGTTGGTAGTTTTGCACATTGGAGTCCTGTGTTTTTTTGAAAAATAGAATACACAGGACTCTTTCATTTTTTATTCGAACAATGAAATTGTTATCCTTTCGTATCCTTCTCATTTTTCGCATCCTTTTGGGATGCGTGTTTATTTTGTCGGCTGTGGCAAAGTTGGTTGCTGTCGACCATTTTGAAATTTACATCTATTCGTTTGGCTTTCTACCGCTCAATGTTTCTTTTGTACTTGCCCGTATCTGCATTGCGGGAGAACTCTTGTTGGGTGTGGGGCTTGTCAGCAACCTGCATGGACGGTTGGTCAACGTCTCGACAGTCGTTGTCTTGCTCCTTTTCTGCATTTTTCTGTGTTATGCGGCGTTGATTGGACGAGAGGATAACTGTCAGTGTTTCGGTACCTTGTTGGATTTCAATCCAGTGCAGTCTCTTCTGAAGAACGCGGTATTGATTCTGTGGACATTGCTGGTGTCCAAGGTGCCGTCGTTCTCCTGGCGTCCTCGCTGGTATCTGTGGGTTATATTTGTGGCGGGCGGTGTGGCGTTGCCGTTTTGGATCAGCCCACCAGACCATTGGGTTTACCAAGACAGCGACAGGGAGATTCCCTGCAATAAACCGCTCTTGGAAGAGTGTCTGACTACCGATTCGTTGTTTGTGGAGAGGGGGAGTGCGACGGGTAACAGGATAGTGCTGTTTGTCAGCCCTCGCTGCCCTTGGTGCAAGATGTGTGTCGAGAAAATCCAGACCTTACAGCGGAAATACGATTTGTCCGACTCGGCATTCATCTATGTCATTCCGCAACTGAAGAAGCCCGCCACGATGAATTATAGCCCCATAGTCGTCAGTCGGGATCTGTTTACCCGTATCACCTACGGACAACGACCCATCGTCGTGTTGGTCAGCGATGGAGTTCCTGAGCAGTCGTACCACTACCGAGCTCTAGATGAGAAGGAACTACGAGATTTTCTGGCCTCTTGGTAGAGTGTTGAGAGAAGAGAGTGTCCGGCGTATGATTTCGACAGAGAATGTTGTGAGCAGAGAGCGGCACCCTTGCTGAGCAGGGGCTACCGGATTTTATTTCTTCAGCACCAGGCGGAAGACGGTGCCTTGGCCGGGGAGGGAGTATTTGAGGAAGAGGCGTCCGTGGTGGTACTGTTCGACGATGCGTTTCGACAGCGACAGCCCCAGACCCCAGCCACGCTGTTTGGTGGAGAAGCCGGGCTGGAAGATTTTCTTCTGCATGTTGGGTATGATGCCTTTGCCGATGCCGCCCTTGCCGCCCTCGGCGCAGTAGGCATCAGCGACTGGGCCGTACCCACCAAGGCACAGATGCAGCTCGTGGAGGCGAGGCTCCTGGCCGACGATGCATCGCTTGCGGGCATGAAGTACCTCTACCGCAAGAGCAACGACGGCCTCGGCTACCGCGCCCTCGGTGCTGCAGAGACTGCCTGGCCCACCGCCAATACGACGGACAGCTACCGCCTCCGTCCCGTCGCCGTAGTATCCATCACCAAAGACTGAACCATTATGAAGAAGATTCTGTTTTTGCGCTCGCCCTGCTCATGACAGCGTGCGAGAAGATTATCCTCGACGAGGATATTTCAGGAAAGAAAGATGCCAATGTCATTCTGCATTTTCATCGGCGAGCGGGCTGTGGCAGCTGCCCATGCCATCAATCTTCGCCACGGCTGGAAAGACCCGATGGAGATACGGGGTTAGCACCTCCAACAGATAACCAGCGACTGCATGGATATACTCAAATCCCTGCCACGTTTCGACTGGCCTAATTATGTGTCCTTGCTTTGCTGCTCACGTAAAAGTAGACACGGAGGGGTAGAAAAAGATTGAATGTCGTATCTTTGCAATTGGGTACAGGTTGTT
>JAFSYK010000096.1 GCA_017449975.1 Bacteroidales bacterium | reverse complement strand
ATCCGAAACGTATATGTTGGTGGTTGAAGGCTGCTGCATATCGGTGAGTCTAGTTTTTGTTGTAGGGATTATTCATTCCTGAGGGTGAACATTGCAGATTGCAAATCCGACACAACGGACTGGTTATTCGGTACACGATCAATAGCTTTTTAGCATACTGCCAAAGGTTGAGTATAAGATTAGAGGTTTGTATAAAAGTACCTGTCCCTTTGATTCAGTCCCTTTGATTCAGTCCCTTTGATTCACCTTTGATTCATGATTCAATTACCTTTATACCACTGGAGTAATTTTGTAATACCGTCCTCAATCTCTACCTTGTGAGTCCAACCGAGGGAGTGTAACTTTGAGACATCTGTAAGTTTTCGCATTGTGCCGTCAGGTTTGGTGGTGTCAAATTCCACTTTGCCTTCGAAACCAATGACTTTCGCTACCAACTCTGAAAGATTACGGATGGTCAATTCCTTGCCTGTTCCAATGTTGATATGGCAGTTGCGGATTTCTCCAAGCGACGGTATCGCTCCTCCTCGTCCAACATTCTGGTCACGATCGATAGCACCATCGGCATTGGCTCCGTAGTGTACAGAAGAATACTTCTCAACTCCGATAATATCACTGAAATTTACGTTTAATAGTATATGTACACTGGCATCTGCCATATCCTCACTCCATAGGAATTCTCGCAAGGGTGTACCAGTTCCCCACAGCACCACTTTGTTATCGTAAATGCCGTACTTGGCTAGCTTTTTTACTATCTCTTTTTTTGATGCAGCACCTGAAACGCCCTCAACTGGTCTTTTGTCCAAATCAATTGCAATCTTATCCCATGCTCCATCATGAATCAACTTGGCCAGATACACCTTGCGCATCATGGCGGGCATCACATGGCTATTTTCCAAGTGAAAGTTGTCGTTCGGTCCATAGAGGTTTGTCGGCATCACAGCAATATAGTTGGTGCCATATTGCAAGTTATAACTTTCGCACATCTTCAAGCCTGCTATTTTTGCAATGGCGTACTCTTCGTTAGTGTATTCCAGTGGTGAGGTCAGCAGGCAATCTTCCTTCATTGGTTGCGGAGCATTTTTGGGGTAAATGCAGGTCGAACCCAGAAACAGCAGTTTTTCTACTCCATGAGAGTATGCCTCACTAATCACATTGCATTGAATCTTCATGTTTGTCATCATGAAGTCGGCACGATAGAGTGAGTTTGCCATAATGCCACCTACAAATGCTGCAGCTAGTACCACAGCATCTGGGCGTTCCTTCTCAAAGAACTGTCGCACTGCTACCTGATCTGTTAAATCCATTTCCTTGTGGCTTAGTCCTACAAGGTTATTGTAGCCACGAGATTTTAGATTGTTCCAAATGGCAGAGCCCACCAATCCATTGTGCCCAGCCACATATATCTTTGATTCTTTATTCATTTCCATTCAATAAGTCTAGTTCTTGAAACGTGAGACATGAAGCTACTTAACAATTCCTTTCTCCAAGTATTCAGCGAGGTTGGTGCGAACCTTTATTGCCGCACCTTCTGATGCCACCTTGGCAATATCATGCTCCACCATTATCTTTACCAGTTCTTCAAAACTTGTTTTAGACGGATTCCATCCGAGCTTTGCTTTAGCCTTGGTCGGGTCGCCCCAAAGGTTCACAACATCGGTCGGACGATAGAAATCTTTGCTTACTGCCACCAGCGTCTTGCCAATCATTTTTTCAGGACCCTTCACGCAAATGCCCTTCTCATCAATTCCTTTTCCCTTGAATTCAAGTTCAATGCCAGCATATCGGAATGCCAAATCGGTGAATTCACGTACCGAGTGTTGCACACCTGTTGCAATTACAAAGTCCTCCGGTTTGTCATTTTGAAGAATGCGCCACATGCATTCCACATAGTCCTTGGCATAGCCCCAGTCACGTAAAGAGTCGAGGTTGCCAAGATATAAACAGTCTTGCAATCCCTGTGAAATGCGTGAGACTGCTAATGTAATCTTACGAGTCACAAATGTTTCGCCACGACGTTCCGACTCATGGTTAAATAAGATTCCTGAACAGCAAAACATATTGTAAGCTTCACGATATTCTTTCACAATCCAGAAACCATACAATTTAGCCACGGCATACGGGCTAAAAGGATGGAACGGTGTATTCTCGTTCTGAGGGGCTTCCTCAACCTTGCCATAAAGTTCAGAAGTCGAAGCCTGATATATGCGGCAGGTCTTCTCTATGTGGCAGGCGCGCACGGCCTCCAATACTCTCAAAACACCTGTGGCGTCCACGTCAGCCGTGTACTCAGGAGAGTCAAAAGATACTTGTACATGGCTTTGTGCTGCCAAGTTATAGATTTCATCAGGTTTCACTATGCTCACAACTTTTACCAGTGACATAGAATCGCCCATATCGGCATAGTGTAAGTGGAAATGCGGTTTGCCCTCCAAGTGCGCAATCCTCTCGCGGAAGTCAACGCTTGAACGACGAATGATCCCATGCACGTCATAACCTTTTTCTAATAAAAATTCCGATAGGTATGACCCGTCTTGACCGGTCACACCAGTTATTAATACTTTTCTCATACTTTGATTATCAATTATTGTTTTTTGCTGTGATTTGTCCTTCTTCAACGCCTTCGGTGCTTTCTTTCATGAAAATTACTTTTAAAGTCAAAAGCAAAAGCTTCAAATCCATCAAAAGTGAGCAGTTTTCAACGTATATCATATCCAACTTAAGCTTGTCGTAAGATGTGGTGTTGTATTTTCCGTATATCTGGGCGTAACCCGTCAATCCCGCCTTCACCTTCAATCTGAACTCGAATTCTGGCAGCTCTTTTACGTATTCATCAGCTATCTCAGGTCTTTCCGGACGCGGGCCCACAAAACTCATGTCGCCAGCCAAAATATTGAAAAACTGCGGAAGCTCATCCAACCTGCAAGCTCTGATAAACCTTCCCACAGGAGTTATACGGTCATCCTTGTCTGCTGCCAGCCTCGCCACGCCGTCTTTCTCGGCATTGGGTATCATACTTCTGAACTTCAAGATTTTAAAGGTCTTTCCATCGATAGTGTATCTTGTCTGACGATAAAAAACAGGTCCTCTATCATAAAGGAAAATAGCAAGCGACACGAGTATCATCAGAGGCGAAAGGACTATCAAACCGAATGTGGAGAGGAAGATGTCGAAAAGCCTCTTGATGCCTTTTTCGGTGAATGTCAGGGTGTTGTTGTGACTGAAAAGCAGCGGGGTGTCGAAAACAGCCAGCGTCTCGGCGCCTCTCACAATGATATCAGAGATTTTCGGAGTGATGTAAACTCTTCTGCCCTTGGCAAAACAAAGCTTCATAATAATATTTCTACGCTCACTCGGAATATCGTTGAGCAAAACAGCGTCATAATCGTCAACCATTTTACTAATCTCCTCAATATCAGCGTCATAGCTTATCTCACCCACAACATTGTATTTATCGTTTCTCTTATTGAACTTCATTGCGAGGTCGTTATCATATTCTCCCTTGATATTCAACACTTTATAAGGCGGAAATATCTTATAGAACAGCGTCATGAAGAAGTATGAAAACAGCACTATCACTATCACCTCGACCACAAATAAAATAAAATAACAGACGACGATACGCGGCACGAAATGCAAATATCCTATGGTCAGAACCGTAATCACAAAGTTTATACTATTGGATAATATCAAGCCAATAACTTGCGATATTATTACATTTGTCTTTTTGCTCACACCTATCTTAAAGCCACCGAAAAAGCTGATGAAATAGGTTGTGATGATGCCATAGACAGCAATGACGAGATAATTACCTTTCAACAGGAATTCCTTGTCAAGCATGTTGTTAAACTCCGTGTACCAGACGTATGCGAAACATCCCATCATCAGGAATGTAAGGAACGTGCTCGAAAGGAACCTGTACCAAGATTTATTTAAACTTCTTCTTCCCATATTATTGAATTATTTCTTTATCAAACTAAATAATCTCTCGAAATAGCGCCAGCTTTGCTTGAAAAAATTGCTCGGCATCTTGTGCTCGCGCACACATCTGACTCTCTCACGCATAATTTTCCTGTGCACTTTTATGCCGTTCGACGAGGTGCCGCCACTTCGCATATTCACAAAAATATCATTGATATACAATGTGTTGATATTTCCTTCCCACATCATCTTCACGAACATGTCGTAGTCGGAGCAAATCGGGTAGTTGAAGCTGTAGAGACCGAATTTGTCGTAGCATTTACGCTTCACGTAGAACGAAGGATGCGGCGGCATCTTGCCCCAACAGAGTTTTTCGCGCTTGAAATCCTTGCCTGAAAAGATACGCACAGTCTTTTTTGTATCGTGCCAGTCGACATAACGCACATCGGCGTAAACACCTTCCAACGCTGGATTTTCCGTAAAGGCGGCGTTCACTTTTTCCAAAATGCTGTCGGACGCATAGAAATCATCGCTGTTCAAAATTCCCACAACATCGCCCTGCGCCATCTTCACCCCTTTGTTCATCGCATCGTAGATGCCTTTGTCGGGTTCCGAAACCCAACGCAGACGTCCTTCAAACAACGGCTCAAACTCTTTCACAATTTCAATGGTGTTGTCCTTCGATTTTCCGTCGACGATAATATAATCAACATCCTTAAACGTCTGATTCAGAACACTTTGCATGGTATCACGCAAAGTCTCTGAACTATTATATGTAACGGTTACTATTGATATTTTCATAATTAAATACTAATTCTTTATCTTCTCATAGCCGTCGTAATGCCTCAAGACATTGTAAATCCAACGAATCATCCTATTGTCTCTAAAAATGAACTTAAACACTGTCACACAACGACTTACAAAACTTCTATCTATGTATTTTATTTTATCAACCTTCTTGTCGAGATACTTTTCGTAAACAAATCTCACAAGTTCGAGATATGGGTAGAAAAACTTCTCTTTTTCAATTTTTGTGGCGTCGTCGTATTTCATCGTCAGCGAGAGCGTGCCGTTTTCAAAATTGAAGATTGTGCCGTGCATGTGATAGAAAACCGTCTGATACTCTACGCCTTTGTGTGTAAAATTCAAACCTTCGCCGTACTCATACTGATGCATGTTCCATGGTGCCACACCACAGCCTCTGTTTTCGAAGATGTGTACGCCCTCGAACTTTTCAGGTATATAGTCGAGATATTTCTGGTCGCCGAACTTGCCGTCCTCATATCTCGCGAAACACCATTCAATACAGCGGTCTTTCCACCATTTCAAAACTGCCATACCGTTCTCGTCGTTCTTAAAATACACGAACTGCACGCAGAAACGGCCTGCGTTTTTGTTCTCATGTTTCTCAAAATGCAACGACAATCCCACCGACTTGTCACCCATCTCGTCGATGAGAACCTGCGGACTTTTAAAGAAAATCATGTCGGCGTCGATATATGTCAGCGACTCGAGATTGTATTTATTTATAAAATGATATACTATTGAAGAACCACAAGTCCAGCAATATTCGGCTCTGGTGCGTGTCGGCTTTATTGCAAGCAATTCGGGTGTCTCGAAATCGTCGACGAACTCCACGGTCATGTGCTTGAAACCGAAATTTTCAAGTTTTTCGTAGCATTCCTTGTCGAAAGCCATCACATAAAGATGGAAATCGTCGGTGACTTTCTCCAACGAGAGATAAGTGGCTATACCTTTATGTAAATAATAGGAGTCAAATAAAGTGCAAAAATTCATCATGGCTTGAATGAATTTAATGTTTTTATCACAAAATCGACCTCGTCGTCGGTCATCACCTGGCTGATTGGGATGCTAAGTTCCTGATTATGTATCTCTTCTGTTATCGGAAATGAAAGACCATTCCAATCTTTGTAACATTCCTGTTTGTGCGGAGGTATAGGATAATGTATTAAAGTCTGGATGCCGTTGTCGACGAGATATTTTTGCAAAGCGTCTCTTTTGGGCGACAAAACCGGGAAAATATGATACACATTATTTTCGTCGCTCAACCTTGTTGGCAGTGTAATATATTCATTATCAACATTTTGATAATATTTTTCCGCCACACGCTGTCTTTTTGCGTTGTCGTCGTCAAGATGTCTCAGTTTCACTGACAGCACCGCAGCCTGGAGCTCGTCGAGGCGACTGTTTCTGCCACAGTATTTGAACACATATTTCTTCTGAGAGCCGTAGTTTGCGAGCGTTCTCACTGTTTCGGCGAGTTTCTCGTCGTTTGTCGTCACCGCTCCGCCGTCGCCTAGAGCGCCGAGGTTCTTTCCGGGATAGAAGCTATGGCCTGATGCATCGCCGAGCGAGCCTGTGCGTCTGCCTTCAAAACGGCATCCGTGCGCTTGGGCGTTGTCTTCAACGAGTTTCAAGCCGTATTTTTTGCAAACAGCACCTATTTTGTCGGTATATGCACATCGTCCGTAAAGATGAACAATCAGTATAGACTTTGTACGTGGCGTTATTGCAGCTTCTATCAAAGAATCGTCAATTTCGAGAGTGTCTTTGCGTGGTTCCACCAGCATCGGTTTCAATCCGTTTTCGGTAATTGCCAGAATCGAGGCAATATAAGTGTTTGCCGGTACTATCACCTCATTGCCTGGTTGCATCACGCCGAGCTCGATATAAGCGCGATAAATCCATATCAAGGCATCGAGACCGTTGGCGCAACCGATGGCATATTTTGTCCCAATATAATTGGCATACTCTGTCTCAAACTGCTTGTTAGCTGAACCTTGCAGATACCAGCCGGAATCGACCACCGACGACACCGCATGATGAATCTCATCGGAATAAAGGTCGGTGATGCCTTTCAAATCCAAAAATTTTATCATAACGACTCCCTATATTTTAAATATGTGTCATAATCTCTGATATAATCTTTCTCATCGAAGCCGTGCGAAGCCAAGACGAGGCATATCGAACCCGACGAGAAGCCTTGTTCCGATGCCCAAACGCCAGGCATGACGTGCAATCCCATATACGGCCTGTTGAGCAGCACCGTCCTCTTGTTGACACCGTCGTCGAGAACCACCTCGAAGGCACCACTCGCTGCGATAATCATCTGATGGCACTCGCGATGCGCATGACCGCCACGGCTTTCACCACCAGGGATGTCGTAGGAATAGAAAACGCGTTTTATGTCAAAAGGCACGTGAACGTTGGGATAAACGTAAGTGAGGTTTCCTTCGGGATAATGAAACTTCGTCAACTCAAAAAACGAACTGTCGAAAACAGTAGGTTTCATCTTGCAGCCCTCCATTTTTTAAATTCTTCATAATCAAGGATATAGTCATCGTCGGAGTAGTCGTTCGACGACAAAACCAATGCCAGCGCATTGGTCGAGAAATCGTTCATCACCCTCCAGATGCCGTTCGGGATATACAATCCGTAGTATGATCTCTTCAATGAAATAACCTTTTTTTCCTTGCCGTCGTCGAGAAGCACGTCGAAGCTGCCCGACAGCGCCACGATAAACTCCTCGTTTTCCACGAAAGCGTGACCTCCTCTGTCGATGCCGCCCGGCACGTCGTAAATCCAATGGACACGTTTCATGGTAAACGGGATGTTTTTCACGCTCTCAATGATTGACAAATTTCCACGATCATCCGCTATTTTTGGCAGATTAATCAGTTTAACATTTTCTAAAGTATTCATTATCAACAGATTAAATCACTGGATATCTTCTAAAACCTTATTGGCGATGTTGCTGTACAAGAAACAGCCAGTCTTTTCGGAGTCGGCGTTTTCTTTCAGTCTCTGATATTTTTCGTCTTTTTTGCAGAGCGAAAGTATCAGGTTTTTGTAGTAATCGGCGGTATTCTCGGTCATCAGGACACAATTTTCGTTGATGTTGACGTGTTCGAAGCCGTCGATTTTGGTGAAGGCGCAGGGCACTTTCGAGGCGACAGCCTGCTCCCACATAACGGAATGCTGTCCGGGGAACATCACGAAATCGGCCGCATAGAAATAATCGTAAACCTTGTCGGAGTTAATCCAGCCGATGATAAGCACATTTTCCGACTTCAATGAGTCGAAAACGCCTTCCAAATCCTTTGTTATGCTTCCGAAAACCAATAACTTGACGTTTTTGTCAGCTATTTCATTCACTGCCTTTGCCAAAACGTGGATGTTTTTCTGCAAATCGATTTTACCGCCTGTGACAATCAGGAAGTCGTCATCGGAAATACCATATTTCGCTCGTATCTCAGCACGTTTTTCGTTTTTTTGACCCAGCTTCATCTTCTCGTCGTCGGCACCCATCATCAACAGTTTTATTTTTTCGTTCGGGATGCCGTAAACGTCGTGAAGGAAGTCGCAGCGTGAAGGCGTGACGCCGTAAATGACATCGGAGATGCGCACAAGTTTCGGCACAAGAAAATGCCTGTACATGAACCTATGCAGGAATTTCGTCGTGAAACTGTGCATGCTGTTGACCGTATCTATATGATTATCAAACACAACATGCATTTTCGGCAAGGCTTTTTTCAGCTTCGGCAGACAACGGTAGCTGAACGTACACAAATCGTGTAAAAACAACAAATCGGGCTTCTCCTCAACGATGGCTTTCCACAGTCCTTTTGTGAGATGGAGATGCGAGTCGAGTTTCCAAATCGGCACCAACGGATTCAACCTGACGAGCTTCGTACCGTCTTGCAGAAACGAGATGCCCGCAGCCGATTTCTCCGGAACGCCGTCCTTATATTTCGAGTAAACAGAAGCTATGATAGTCACTTCATTCCCCATAATCCGTTGATAATGAGGAAGTAAGTTCTCTTGATAGGCATATTGCTCGCCCCATATTCCTGTTATGCATACATGGACTATTTTCATTTTGTTCTTTTTAGTTTTGTCAATGTGATATAAATCCATGTGTAGTTTTTGAATACACTAAATAATTGATATTCAATATTGTACTTTCTTTTCTTTGAAAATTTAAGATTCCTGAGAATCCCCCTGTTTTCATACAAATATTTGTTGAAAGCGTCGCGTTCCTCTTTTCCAAAGCTACGAATATTGTCAAAGGCATTATTTATCACAAGAGAAATGATGCCGCTGAACGCCACATTCAGATTTTCGGGCAAGTTCCTCATGTTTCCGAAATCATCGAGACGCTTGGCAACTGTCAAGCAATCGTACGAACGCTTGATATTTCTGCTTCTTGCCAACGAATTGGGCGTAAGAAAAATATTATAAAGAGGCTTGTCTACCACCTCAACACTTTGAGCGTCAACAAGCATCCGCGGGGTAAACTCTGTGTCCTCATGTAATATTCCGATATGAAAATGCAGGTCACAACGTTCGAGAAACGCCTTTTTCATCACATAAAACGGCACACAATGGTCTTTCCACGAGTCGAGCATAACGATGGCTGCTCCATTCTCCACCGATGTCGGAATCGCATTTCTTACTTCCGTCGAGCCCTCTTCCCTGGCTTGAATGCAAATAACATCAGGTTCATTTTTCATTTTCTCAAAAATGATTTTCACAGAGTCGGGTTCTATCCAGTCGTCGGAGTCGACAAACCACACATAATCGCCTGAAGCATGAGTAAAACCTGTGTTTCTCGCCGCACTCAAACCGGCGTTTTCCTGTGAATAAATCCCGACATTAGGATATTTATCCTGAAATTGCCGAGCTATGTCCATAGCATTGTCTTTCGTCCCGTCATTAACTATAACTATCTCATAATCAGACATTTCCATATTCTGATTAAGACAAGAGGAAAGACATTTCTCAAGATATTTCTCCGTGTTATAAACAGGTATGACCAACGAAAGCTTCATACTATTTTTTTAACATCCCAATGATTTTCTTTAACTTATAATGTTTTATGAAATACACTGCCGCGACCACATCGGCGACAAACAGCACGCACCAAACCGAAACACGAGGCAGTTCTATCTCATTTATGAAATAACAGACAGCAATTACCAGCAGGAATACAAACATCCAGCCGCTTGAAATCCCCAATTCGAGTGTCTTATTTGAATAATATCGTGAGATATAGAAGTTTATCAGCCTCGAAACCGCCAAACTCAACGGCGCCACGATGACCCCGAAACGAGGCAAAAAGGCGAAGAGTAGTATCAGATTGACCGCACTCCCGATACAATTGGCATAACTGATGTATTTCGTCTTACGTGAAATCTGTATTCCGGATGTGACAAACGGCATTAACATCAAGATAATCAATGGATAACACAGAAGTGTAATATATTTTACAGCATCGATGTAAGTAGGTTTCGCAAGAATAAGCACCACTTCCGTCGCCATCAATGAAAGATTGACCGAGACTATCATCAAAAAGATGAAAAACAGGTTGTACAGCCGTTTCATTTCTTGCTCAAAGCCTTCTTTTTTGTAGTTTTCATAAAGATAAGGACCCCACACATTATTGAATGCCAGCGTTATGAGCGAAAACACCGATGTTATCGACAAAGCTATGGAATACACTCCCAAGACATCATACGAAACATATCTTCCGATAAGCACCTGACCGAGCGAAGTGTCGACCCACCAGGCCAGGATCGCCGGAAGCGTCGGTATGGAATAAACCAAAGCCCTTCGGAGCAAAACCTTGTCGAATGTTATGCCGATAAACTCTCTGTTGACAATGAGGAAAAACAGCGTTCCGTAAATATTGGCGGCCAAAGTGGCTATAAAGATGCCTTCGACACCCACTTTCCGCACCAGCACCAGATATACTGCTATACTTATCTGCAAGGCAAGCTGCGTCGTGGTGCCTATCAAGAACAATATTGGCTTGTTTTTATAACGTGTCAGTATTGAAAAATATGATTGCAACGACACCGTCGGCAGGTCGAGAAGCATTATGATGAAAGCGAACTTATACGACTGGAGTCCAAGTATCTCAGTCCAACTGTTACGTGTCATCATGAATATCAGCATTATCATCACCGAACACGACAAAATGGAGAAGAAGCCTGTCGAGACAAGCTTTTTCCTGTCGATGCCGTCTTCATAATAATCGCGGGCTATTCCCGAGTGGATGTTAAGGTTAGCCAGCAACCCGATGATTCCGCTGCATGAGTTTATCATTGCCATAGCCCCGTATTCGCCCGTCGACAGCACACCAGTGTACAGCGGCATGAGAAATATAGCCGCTATCTTCGACAGCATCGACGCGCATCCGTAAATAAGAAACTGTGACAAAAACTTTTTCATATTATTTCTCCGGACTTAATTCTCTATAAACCCTCGCCCAATCTTTTATGATTTCAGACCACGAATGTTTCAATGCCGCGACGTTTTTGTTGTTTTTCACAAAGTCGCGATAATACCCATAATTGCCTATGACTTTATAAAAATCGTCGACAGCCTCTTCACGACCAGAAACCTCCAGATATTTGAAACCCGCCTCTTTCAGCACATGATACGAAGGGAACCAGTCGCCTGAAATCAGCAGAGTATTCGCGCAAAGAGACTCTAAAATAGAGCCAGAAAGGTTATCAAAATTAGATAGTTGGAACATCACGTCAGTGGCATTTCTCAGAGTTGCCACATCATCGTCCGACATATATGTCTTTATCATCGAATAACTGCATCCGTTTTGTTTCAAAACAGCCTCCAAGCCGTCGCAATAAGCCGCATCATAGCTTCGTGACATCGGGAAAATAAAATGCAGTTTGTTAACTACACCCTTAAAATCGTCGTGTTTTACTATGTCATTCAGGATTTTATCATGATTGTGAAGCGTTTTCCCGCTGTAGCCGAGCATCACCGTGATTTTTTCGGGCTCAATTCCCAAAATCTTCTTGCTATCATCCTTGGTTTGGGTCATCTGCGAAAGCTTTTCGATAATCGTACTGCCATATATGGCATGATGGGAAATCGGTTTAGCGAAAGGAAAGATGTCGAAAAACCTATGGTTTTCCATCACTCCGACCACTGCGTCGGCTGATTTTATAAGACTGCCAAGTTTTGAAAGATAATACTTGTGCGACCTGAGCAATTGAAGATATTCCAACTCGCCGCCCCACAACGTGACACAAATCTTGTCGGCGTATTTTCGATACGCTTTCGGACAAATCACCCAAGACGGTAATATCCATTTGAAATGAATGATGTCGTATTTTTTTGCGTTTTTCTTCAAAAACTTCGAAAAACGTCTTCTCATAACATATGGGTTAAACAACCACGACACAAACCTGATTTTGCTTATTTTCTTCAATTCATAATCGTCAAAATAAACATAATCATACGGAAATGCCGTGTAGTCACCCTTGTTGGGCACTGGCGAATACACATGAACCTCCACATCCATCGCCTTTTTCAAGGCATTGGCATAATGGACAAAGAAAATCGAATTCGCGTCACCAACTAAAAGAATTCTCATAATTTGATGGTTTTAAGATACTCGTTCCAGTCGCCGATGTCGGTCCACGATTTCTCGCTCACAGGGAAACATCCCACGCGACCGCCGTTTTTCCTCACTTTCTCAATCAAATCGGTGATGTGATAGAAAGTGTTCTCAGGTATTTCGTCAATCAATTGAGGTTCAAGTATATACACTCCAGTATTTATCATATAGCTGAGGTCTGGCTTTTCCGAAATGCCTTTCATGAGTCCGTTTTCACCAGTCTCAATCACGCCATATGGAATGTGGAACGACTTTATCGCGGTCACGATGGTGATGTCGTTTTTGTTATTTCTATGATAATCATACACATCACGATAGTCCTGGTCAACGATGATGTCGCAGTTCGACACGAAAAACGGCTTGTCAATCTTGCCTTTCAGAAGAGATACGCTGCCTATCGTGCCAAGAGGTTTGTCCTCTTTCAAGAACGTTATGTTGTATTTTTTATCAAGATTTGCAAAATAATATTCAATTATTTCGCTCTTGTAATTCACTGATATATAATATCTTGCACATCCGATATGCTCAAATTGGTCGATTATTGTCTCCAAAATAGTCTTATCGTTAATAGGGATAAGCGGCTTGGGAATGATGTTGGTAATTGGCTTCAGTCTCGTACCAAGTCCGCCAGCCATAATAACCACTGGAACATCTATCTTATCAACTCTTTTCTCTTTATTGCTGTCGAACATCTCATTCCAAAGATATACATCCAGAAGCTCTCCGTTTTCATCAACAAGAGGCATAAGCTCGGCACGCATATCGTACATCTTTTTTCTTATAACCTCAACACTATCAGACGTTTTAGCATAAACTTTGTTTTTATCAAAAATGCTGAATATCGTGGCGTTCATGTCAATGTTTTTGATTATTGCACGTTGTATGTCGCCCACAGTAAGTATTCCGAGAAATCTTTCATTCTCAAATACCAAAAGCATTTTTACGCCTTCTTTATCCATCTTTTTCATAGCATTGATTAAAGTTTCCTCAATGCTTATGATTCTGTTGGAAATTTTTGCCAAAACTTCTTTCATATCTTGTTTCTTTTAAGAAATTCAACCGGTGTCCCGATATATACGCCAGCCTCAACAATATCCTTGTAAACACTTGAACCAGCAGCTATTACAACATCATCAACTATTGTTTTACAATTGTGAATCTCCGAATTGCTGCCGACAAAAACATTATTTCCAATAATCGTGTCCCCATTAATCATGCAGCCTGTCGAGATATGGCAAAACTCACCCATCACCACGTCGTGTTCTATATTCGCCATTGTGTTGATAATGCAGTTTCTACCGATTTTACTGTCAGCATTTACAATTGCTTTGTGCATCACAACTGTGCCCTCACCTATCTGTGCATATTTCGACACATGAGCGTCAGTAGCTATCAACGTGGCATATTTTCCTCCTGCTTTGTCAATAAGTCCAGCCACTTTCCTGCGGATCACATTTTCTTTAATCTGGCCTACAGTCACGACAAACAAAGCCTTATCGACATATTTTGGAATATCGTCATCTGTGCCGATTACCTTATAGTTCAACACCGATGTGCCGACTTTGTCTTCCGTGTCGAGAATGCCCAAAATATCGTAACCGAGCTCTTCGGCAATGTCAATCACCGATTTGCAGTGACCGCCGCCACCAACTAATATCAATTTTTTGCAATCTTTCATAATCTTACACTGCTTGGAATATTAACAACTCTATCAGCAAACCACTGGGTGTTCACCAATCCATCAGTCTCACATTTCTCAAACATAGGCAAACGGTTCATCAACTCCCATATAGGGCGTGTCATCACTCCGTTGTCGTTGGTTTCCTGAAGGAAAGTTTGTTGTGCTTTTTTATCTCTCAAAACAACCGCATTAAGCCAATAATTTGAAAAACAGTTTTCAGGCTCAACGAAAAACTCTATACCATCAATTCCCTTGAAGAAACTGACGTATTCAGCTGCTGTGGCACGTTTGTCGGCAATAAACTCATCCAAATGCTCCAACTGCGCACAGCCCACTGCCGCGTTGATATTAGGCATACGATAGTTATAGCCCACATAGTCATGTCTGAACTCCCATCTGTGCGGCACCTTCGCCTGTGTTGTCAGGTGTTTTGCAAAGGCGCCAAGTTCCTCATCCATGAACAGCAACATTCCGCCACCACCCGTTGTAATAGTCTTGTTTCCGTTGAAACTCAATGCCCCGACTTTTCCAAACAAACCTGTATGTTTCCCTTTGTACTTGCTGCCAATACTCTCTGCGGCATCTTCTACCAACTCAATACGATACTCGTTACAAATATTTGCTAGCTCTTCAATGCGCACCGGATGTCCGAAAGTGTGCATTGGCACACAAGCTTTCACTCTTCTGCCAGTGTTTTTATTGAAACATTGTCCGTCACGAATCTCCGCATTTTTCACCAGCCAAGCCTTGACTGCATCCGGTGACAATCCCATCGTGCTTTTGTCAACATCCAAAAACACCTGATGCGCTCCGATATAACTAATAGCATTACAAGTCGCAATAAACGTTAAAGCCTGAGTCAGCACCTCGTCGTCACGCTCAACTCCAGCCAACATCAGGGCCATGTGCAAAGCCGCAGTGCCGTTGACACAAACAACAGCCTTTTTTGCACCCGTATATCTTGCAATATCATCCTCAAAACGGTCCACAAACTTGCCCACACTACTCACAAAAGTGGTGTCGATACATTCTTCGAGATACTTCTTTTCGTTTCCGACGAATTTGGGCACAGAAAGCGGCGTGAAGTCCTGATTTCCGTAGAGTTCCTTAATAAAAGCTATAGTTTTCTCGTACATAGTTACATTTTCTGATCCAAATTTTTCCCTTTTTCCTCATGCTCGAAGTTAGGTATGAACTTCTTTATAGCCCTCACGACCTCTTCTTTTGTGAAATCCGCTTGCGCGAAAATGTGCTCCATTTCCTCGAAGAAGTTGTCAATTTCATTCATCGGTCGTTTCTCCACTTCCTCAATGACGCCGAGGCTTTTGAAACGGTTCATGTCGAGTTTCTCACCCGGCACATAGAACTCCTCATACGCCTTCTCACCAGTGGTGTCGCTCTTGAAATAGACCACAGGATATTTCTTGCTTCCGAATGGCATCTCGTCAGCGAATTTCTTGGCATCCTCATCGTTGGAAAATTCTTGTTTCTCTGCTCCCAAATCTTCGATAAACCTATCGCAGATTCCTGAAAACGTCATCATCTGCTCCTCACCGAGTTTCGGAAAGAATATCTCGCCGTTTTTACCGAGAATGCAAGCTAACATGCATATCTGACCGCTCTCTTCAGGCGATACAAAATAGCGCTTCACGTCGTTTGGAGCCGCAAGCGGCTGTTTCTTCGCAACCCTGTTGAGCCATCCGTCAGGCAACGAGCCGTTGGAAAACGCCACGTTGGCAAAACGCGCCGTCGTCACCTTGAATTTGGTGGTGTAAGCCATTATCATGTCCTCCATGATGCGTTTGCTCGCCCCCATAATGTTCACAGGGTTAGCAGCCTTGTCGGTACTCACGCAGAAGAAATGCCTCGGCGGATAAACAACAAGCAAATCAAGGAGTTTCTTCGCCTTGATGTCGTTGTTTTCAATCAAAGCCTGCACCGAATATTTGTCTTTCTCGCTCCTCACATGTTTATGCGCCGAGAAGTTAGCCACTATGTCGAAACCCTTTTCCTCACGGAAAATCCTCTCAAAAATCGGGTCGGTGAAGCTTAAAGTGTATGTGCGGTATTCTTCTGGTACATACATCCCGTATGTTGAACGCAAGTCGCGTGTCAACTCTACCAGTCCGTTCTCATTCAAGTCAATCACTACTAGTTTTCTTGGACGGAACCTCAGTACTGCCTTGATAAAGCTGGAGCCAATTGAGCCTGCCCCACCTATCACGCATACACTCTTACCCTCTATTTCTTGGGTTAATATCTCGGCATTGGATTGAATGTCGTTTTCAAGCAGGCTGCTTGATCTAAATGTCACCGATTCAGCGATAAACTTGTCTAAGTTGAACATCTTGTGCTTCTATATTTGACTTCACGATTCCTGTTTTGGTACTGGGGCAATTTGTAATAGCGGCTTAGTTACAGGCTGTCTCGCCTGAGCGCAATTGGGTTTGGGTGTGCTGGATCTGGCTTAGGGCATAGCTCCGCATACTGTCTGCCGTGTTTTTCTGGGTGGCAAGCATATCGTGGGTATCCTGTTTTTTATAGCGGTATAGGCTTTCCCTGTTTTCTCCAGTGCGATATAGCCAAAACCATTCTTTGCCGTCGACGACACCGACCATATTGTCGCTGTTGAAGAAGGCATACGGCCGCTGCTGGCGTACCAGGTCGATACCCATGGTGCGGTTGTCCCATGGGAAGGGCATCATGGCCAGCAGGGTGGGGGTGAGGTCTATCTGCATGGCGGGACGGTCTATCCGCTCGGGTTGTAGCTGTCCTGGGAAGTAGTAAAACAGCGGCTCGTGGTGATGCGATAGCGACATGTCGTAGGTGTGATCCAAGCTGGCTCCGTGGTCGGCGACAAAGACAAAGAGCGTGTTCTTGAACCACGGCTGTTGCGCGGCCTGTCGCATGAATCGGCCGATGGACCAGTCGGCGTACTCTACCATTTTCTGTTTCATCTCATCGTGGCGCGGCTGCAGGTCGATGCCGTCGGGGAAGACGTAGGGACCATGGTCGCTGCAGGTGAGCAGCGTAACTAAGAAAGGATGTGTGGTGTCTCGTTTGCCCAGCATCTGGATGGCTTTGTCAAACATCACATGGTCGGGCACGCCCCAGATGCCTGCCGCCTGCGAGTAGTCGTAGTCCAACTGGTCGACAATATGCTGGAAGCCATTGCTGGAGAGGAACTGGTCCATGTTGTCGTACTCCGCGTTGTGGGGAACGAAGAACCAGGTGTCGTAGCCTTGCGACAGAAAAGCCTGGGGCAGGCCGCACATGGCTGGATTGAGCATCAATTGGTTCTGGGATAGGATGGCAGGATAGCCATACAGCGACGAGAAGATGCCGTCGTGGGTATGTGTGCCGGCTGAATAAGCCTCGGTAAAGACCAACGATTGCTGCATCAGCTGGTCCAGACAGGGAGTGAGGTCGCTCTCGGGATTGAGGAAGCCCACTTTCTGTGCACTCATCGATTCCATCAATACAACGACGACATTGGTGCCTTCGGGCAGTGTGACGGCGTTGACAGAGGCGGGAGCAGGCTGTGTCAGAGCTATCGCTTCGGTGGCCAGCCGCTCTGCTTCGGCGTCGTTCATAAAGGATACCTGGCGGTTCTTGCGGTCGTTCTCGTTGCGGTCTTCGATGCTCTTGATGAGCGTGAACACGGGGTTCAACCCAATTTTGTTGAGGAAGGCGTTGCTGGAGAAGGTGGCGTCGACGGTGTCGAGCGGACTTTTGGCAAAGGGTTTGCCTCGCATGCCGGCAAAGACCAACAGACTTATGATGACGGTCGCCACCGTGGCGTAGCCGACGCGCATGAATGCAATATGCTCGGTTCTAAGATAGCGGCGGTAAAAATACCGCATCAGGAACCAGTAGCCTACGGCGACGAGCAGGAAGAGTAGCAGGAAGATGAGGTATGTCGGCTCTTTGACAATCATGCCGACAACGATTCCAGCGTCACCGCCCCAGTCCACGGCAAAGGAGTTCAGATGATTGAAAAAGTAGTTGAAGTAGGGAATGTCTGCTGCACAGGCGAAAAAACAGACGATAAACAGGGTTACAATGATGTGGTGCGCTACCGCGTAATAGGTACGCCGACGGATGCGACAGAGTTCGCCAGCCAGAATCATTGCCGATGGAATTGCCATTATGAAACAGCAAACCAGGGTGTCGAACTGCCAGCCTTTAAGTAGTGCTTTCCAGTAGAGGCCGTCTAATTCCACATCGCGGGACGAACAGAATACCAGTGTATTGATGATTCTGAAGAATAAAAAGAAAACAATAGCGACAGCGTAGGTCGCCATGAGATAAGCTATGCGGTCGCTGGATTGTCCCGTGCGGTTTTTTGTTGTATCGGTAATGTGCTTTTGAGTCATGATTGGAGAATGGTTTCCTTGATAGGGTAAGCTATTCTTCTTTGACGAGTTCTTCATTTTTCGTCTTGCTCTGGATTCTGTTTGCATCGACAATAATCAGACAGTAGCAAAGTGCAGCCATTTGAACTGACATGGAGCGGTTAAACATCGATTCAAAGAAGATTTGACTCATGATGGCGGAAGTTACCATGAGAGTAAGTAAATGACGCTTGTTGTGTCTGATGTGAGTTGCCAATGGGGTTAGCAACATAACGAGTAATATGGCCAGTCCAATGATTCCCGTTTCCAGCAGGGTTTCCAGATATTGGTTGTGACTTCCATAATGATATTTAAGACCGTCTTGATAACCATATTTCTCGTATGTCGTCATTAAAGTTGGCATATAGTCTCCCGAACCGTATCCCCATAACCAGTGGTCTTCCATTGTTTTCCATGCATATTGAGCCAGTGCTATTCTGTCGTCTCCGGGTTGGCCGTTTTTTATATTCGTTATAATGACCCCGAAACGAGCAAAGGCTCTTGGGGCGGTTGTCTGGAGTCCAATGCACAATAGAACGCATGCAGAAAATACTATCACACCACTGAGCCAGTTCCCTTGTGATACAGTGATATGGAGTAATGCCACTGCAATCAAGACAACTGTGGTTACAATGGTTGAACGGGAGTAGCTCAACAACATATATGTGAGCAAGACGGCCATAGTAATGGATATAGTATATTTCCACGTGCGATTGCGTCGTTTCCAATAATGTTGGATGTCCGTATAGAGAAAAGCCAATGCAATTGTAATGTATAGTCCTAAATAGTTGTGATGTAGTCCTAGTGGGTCGAATTCCCAGTAAAATGACTGGGATACGGGGACTCCTTTTGTTATGGCTGCGACACTTATCACAACAGAAATGAGAAAGCGAATAATTAGTGTTCCCAGCATCACATAAAAGAGTCCCCGGATGTGTTTACCGTCAAGATATCCGGTGTCTCCACTTAATATTATTAGCGGAAAGACTACGAAGGGAAGTTTGACAAGCACTGTCTCCCAGGCTTCCTCTTTGTTTGCACAGAACAGGGCTGATACAATATAAAGTACCCAGTAAGCTATCATAAGCCACAGACATACACGCGAAGGTCGGTTGATGTGTGGGTTTCCCAGGTGTTTGAGGGTGAACAGGCGAATGATATGGACAACTGTCATAAGCAACATCGCGTAGCAGCCTAACCGCCAGTGGATAAGCAGTGCGACAACGGCCACTATAAACGAACTGTATGCCCATTTGTCCATATGGGTGAGTGAGGCGAACATATCTTTCATTTCCGATTGTATTGTTTCTGCATTTGATGGTAATGGGATTATCCCATATATTGAAAAATCTGGCTGAGGATTAGTTCTGCGGCGTGGCCGTCGCCGAAAAGGGGAGGGAAGTGCACTTCGCGGTTGATCAACTGGCGGTAGGCTGCTTCGATGCGTGTACTGTCGGCATCGGCGATGATACCGGCACCGTGCTCCACAATCTCCACCCATTCCGTTTCGGGACGCAGGATGATACACGGCTTCTCGAAGAAGAATGCCTCTTTCTGTACACCGCCGCTGTCGGTCATCACAATTTTGGCTGACTGCTCCAGTAGTGTCATATCCAAGAAGGAGGCGGGGGAGATGAGGGTGAGGCTGTTGAATTGTTGAATTGTTGAATTGTTGAGTTGCTCGATGCGGGCTTTGGTGCGGGGATGCAGCGGCATGACGACGGGGATGTGGTCTTGCTGTGCAATTCTGGAGAGCGAGGTCAGTATGGCGGAGAGACGCTCGGGGTTGTCGGTGTTGTTGTCGCGGTGGATGGTGGCCAGCACATAGCCGTTGGGCTCCAGCTCGAGTTCATGTAGCAGCTTGCTGCGCTGTCGGGCTATTTGTGCGAAGTGGAGACTGTTGTCGTACATCACGTCGCCGCTGAGGGAGATCAGCCGTTTTTTTCCGTTGCGGAAGGTGGCTCGACTGTCATTGAAGCCCTCTCGCTGGAGATTGTCGACGGCGGTCTGCGTAGGCGCGAAACAGATGCTGGAGAGTTGGTCGCAGACGATGCGGTTCACCTCCTCGGGCATCGCCATGTTGAAGGAGCGCAGCCCCGCTTCGATATGGAAAACGGGGACGTGCAGCTTGGATGCCGCCACGGCTCCCGCCAGCGTGGAGTTGGTGTCGCCGTAGAGGATAATTCCGTCGAAGGGTTCGGATAGCAGGACCTCCTCGATGCCGGCAATTATTTTGGCGGTCTGTTCCCCATGTCGACCCGACCCGACCCCCAGATTGTAGTCGGGCAGTGGGATGCCCAACTCGTCGAAGAAGACCTGCGACATGTTGGCATCGTAGTGTTGCCCGGTGTGAAGACTTTTTACTTCTACCCGTATGTCGTTGTATGCGCAAGCAGCACGCAGTATGGCCTCAGATTTGATAATCTGAGGACGTGTCCCAACAACTGAGAGTAGATGGATGTTCTTTTTTTCGCTCATTGCCGTGATATGGAACAGAGGTTGGTTAGATCAGATGACTCTCTAATGCATTGCAGACGATTTCGGTTTCGGTTTGGGTAATATATGGATGGATAGGGAGTGAAAACACCAGTTGTGATAAACGTTGTGCTATGGGTGTCTCCACATAGTGGTGCACATGTTGAAATGCGGTCTGACGACTCATAGGTGTTGGATAGTATACAATAGAGGGGATGCCTTTCTCTTTCAATGCCGCCTGCAGACTGGCACGGTTGACGCTGTCGTTGAGTATCAGTGTGTATTGTGCCCAACTGCTGCCAAATCCTTGGGGGATGAGCGGCAGTGTTAGTTTGTCTGTCAAGGGTTGCAGTAGTGTGTTGTAACGTTGTGCTGCAAGGTTCACGTCTTGCAGCTCGTGGTTGCGGAAAGCGTTGAGTTTCACCTGCAGGATGGCGGCTTGCAGACTGTCGAGACGCGAGTTGAGACCGATGCGCACGTTGTCGTATTTGTTGCTGCCCTTGCCGTGGACGCGGTAGGATTCAATCAACAGCGCCCACTCGTCGCTGTCGGTGAAGACCGCACCGCCGTCGCCGTAGCAGCCCAGCGGTTTGGCCGGGAAGAACGACGTGGTGGCGATGTCGCCGAAACTGCAGGCGCGTTGTCCGTCGATGCTACCGCCAAAACCTTGTGCGCCGTCTTCGAGCAGCAACAGACCTTCGTGGTCGGCGATGGTGCGCAGGGTGCCAAAGTCGGCAGGCAGACCGAAGAGGTCGACGGCGACAATCACACGCGGACGCAGAACACCCTCACGCTTAACCTCAGCAACAGCTTGCTCCAGATTGGCACTGTCGATGTTGAAAGTGCGGGGATTGACATCGACAAAGACGGGGGTGGCTCCTTCCAGCGCCACCACCTCGGCTGAAGCGAAGAAGGTGAAGTCGGGTACGAAGACTGCGTCGCCCTTGCCGATGCCCCAGGCTTTGAGTGCCAGTGTCAGTGCGTTGGTACCGTTACCGCAGGTGAGACAGTGTTTGACGCCGACATACTCGGCCAGTTCACACTCCAGCGCTTTGACAGGTGCGCCCATGATGTAGTCGCCCGATGCAGCGACGTCGACCATAGCCTGGTCAATGTCGGCCTTCAAGTGCCGGTACTGCCGTTTCAAATCCCGGAATTCCATAGTGAGTGTTTGTTAATTCTCAATTCTCAATTCTCAACTCTCAATTCAATCAGTACTTCATGTCGTTCCATCCGAATGGATGTTCGTCCAATGCCAGTTTGGCCAGCGGGTGGTAGTCGCCCTGCAGACCGACGGGGGTAGAGTTGCGGATGTCGTGGACAATCTGGATGCTTTCCTTTGCTATCTCGATGCGGAATCCTCGACCTGCCAGGATTTCCTCGTAGCTTTTGGTGTGCAGCTCGGTGAAGCCTTGGCTGAACTCGAATTCCTCGCCGTTGATTCTCAGTGTTCGGTAGGTCCGCTTTCCTTCACGTACTGCTTCTTTGGGCAGGCATTTGGCGTTGATGCTCAAGAAATAGCGCACACGGGCTTGCTTCAACTCCAGATAGCCGGCTACTCGGTCGAAACTCATCACATGGACGATGTTGTTCTGCACGGGGCCGAAAATCCATTGCAGCATGTCGTAAAAATGGACGCCGATATTGGTGGCCACGCCGCCACTCTTGTGTACGTCGCCTTTCCACGAGGTGTAGTACCAGTTGCCGCGCGAGGTGATGTAGGTGAGGTCGATATCGTAGCATTTGTCTTTGTCGCCACTGTCCACCTGCTCTTTCAACGCTACAATTTTGTCGTGCAGACGCAGCTGCAAGATGGTGTAAGCCTGGTGTCCTGTTTCCTGTTCCACCTGTGTAAGTGCATCGATGTTCCACGGGTTCAGCACCACGGGCTTCTCGCAGATGACGTTGGCACCCAGCCGCAATCCGTAGCGGATGTAGGCGTCGTGGGTGTAGTTAGGCGTACAGATGGCCATCCAATCGATGTTCTCCGCGCCGCCGCGCACCTTGTTGCAGTAGCGGTCGAAAAGGGCATGCTCGACAAAGAAGTTGCATTGCGGAAAGGAACTGTCGAGTCGTCCCACGCTGTCGAAATGGTCGAAGGCGGCAACCAGATTGTTGCCAGTATCACTGATGGCTTTAATATGTCGAGGCGCGATGTATCCGGCTGCGCCGATCAATGCAAAGTTCTTCATGGGGGGTAAAGGGTTAAAGGGTTTTAAAGTTTTAGGATTAAAGGGTTAAAAGGATTTATTTTGTGGGGGCGTACTCCTGTGTACGTCCAATAAAAAGCATTAGCATACTGAGCACAAAGCAGAAGAAGATGATACCCATCTGTCGGCCCAGCATCGACTCAAAGAAGATGGTAATGGCGATAACCATGATGCTTGAGACCACGAAGCGTCGACCTGACTTGCGGCGCAGTGCCGTCCATGCCGGCACCACCAGCATCGCCACCAGCGTCAGTGTGCCGAAGAGGCCGCATTCCAGCATGGTCTCCAGATACTGGTTGTGCGACCCCTGCTGGTGTTCGTGGCCCATGGCGTAGCCGTTGCGCAGGTACTGCTGTTGCAGCGGCTCTTCGTAGTCGCCCGACCCATAGCCCCAGAGCGGACTGGCCGCCGCGGTCTCGGCGGCGCTGCGCAGCATAATCATGCGCTCGCTCTCTTGACCGGTGCGCAAGGCTTTTATCTCCAGACTGAAACGTTGGTAGTTGGAGGGTATCACTTGGTAAACGGCAACGGCTGCTATCAGCAGCAGGGCGCCGACCAACAGCAGTTTCCATTTGCGTTGGCTGACGACATAGTCCAGCAGGCCTACGGCAATCAGCAGTGCGGCACAGATGATGCCGGTGCGGCTGTCTGTCACCACCACCGTGGCGATGGGAGGCACGGCCGCCAGCAACAGCCACCAGCACCGTTTGTCCCAGCCGCAGCGTTCAATCCGTCGCATTAGCTCACTGTAGAGGAAGGCTGCGCCCACCATGGCATATAGGGCATAGTAGGTGTGGTGCAGCTGCGAGAAGTTCTCACCAATCAGACTACTGATAGCATCCCCTTGCATCACTTTCACCGCGAAAGCGATGAACTCGATCAGGAAACGAATAGTGAGGACGGCCCACAACAGGTAGAATATCAGTCGCAGCCGGTCGCGCGTCAGATAGCGTTTGTCTGCCAGCACGAAGGTCAGCGGGAAGAGCACAAACGGCAGCTTGCCCTCGGTGGTGCTCCAGCCGTATGATTGGTTGACGCTCTGGCTGCCCGAGATAAGGTAGATGATGAAGAACAGCACCATCAGTGCCATCAGTACCCGCTGGCCTGTCGTCGTGGTTTTCCAACCCAACTGGCGACTGACACACAGCTGCACAACGGAGGTTACGGTAAAAGCGATCATGGCCCACATGGCCAGTCTCCAAGCGATGGGGACAGTCGCGGCAATGCACAGCAATGCAATATAGTCGGCCCGATCTACGCCCGAAAGAGTCTTGAAGAGGTTGCCAATTCGCTTCACAATCATTTTTTTTACTACCTTTGTATCGTGATTGATGATAAAATCCTTTTGGTTTTACTATTTATTTTTTAAGTTATATGCTCTACTCTTTAATTGCTTTTGTGGTGTTGCTGGCTCTTGAGCTGCTCTATTTCGTCGTTGCGCGTCGCTTTCATGTTGTCGACCGTCCCAATGAACGCAGTTCGCATAAGAAGGTGACGTTGCGCGGAGCCGGTGTAGTGTTTTATCTTGCTGTTCTGCTATACTCTTTAACGCATGGTATGGCGTTTTATCATTTCTTGATAGGTGCTTCGTTGTTGGCGGTTGTCTGCTATGCCGATGATGTGCGTGATGTGCCCAGCTGGTTGCGTATGCTGACCCAACTGGCAGCCCTTATTGTCGCATTCTACATTCCTGTACAGGGTATCGAGTTGTGGAAAATCTTGCTTATCATCATCGTTTTCACGGGTATACTGAATATCTTCAATTTCTTGGATGGCATCAACGGCATGTTGGCCGCCTATTCGTTGGTTGTGATTGGTACTTTCGGTTACATCGATCTCTTTCATATTCACTTCATCGATTTTGAGTTCATCGTCACGGTCTTTGCCTCCATTCTTGTCTTTGGCTTCTTTAACTTCCGCAATCATGCACGCTGTTTCTCTGGCGATGTGGGCAGTGTGGTGATGGGTCTTATTGTCCTGTTTCTACTGGTCTCTTACGTCAAGGCGATGCCTTCGGCTTCTCCCTCGGTGAGCTACCTCACTTTCATCATCGTCTTTCTTGCCGACGGCGGTCTCACCCTGCTCAAGCGTTATCTCAATGGCCGCAACGTCTTCCAGCCCCATCGTGAACATCTCTACGAAACACTTGTCAATGAACTCCATGTGCCCCATTTGCGGGTCGCTGTTAGCTATGCCTTGCTGCAACTGCTCATCAATGTGGGCTTCTTCCTCGTCGCCGATAAAAATCTCTACATCTTTGTCTGCATGGTCTTCCTCGTGCTCTTCTACGGTCTTTTCTTTTTCTACCTCAACAGGAAAATGGAGAAGGGATTAAAGGTTTGAGGGTTTAATAGTTTTACTTTTTAGTTTTTAGCCTTTACTTTTTACTTTTCTTTGTCCAGCTGACAGTAGACACTGTTGTTGCTGACGAACTCGGGGACGATGGCTTTCATCTTTGCCACAATCTTCATGTCGTCCAGGGTGGACAGTATCTCTTCCAGTTCTGCGTATTCTTTGTTTACCTCTTCCTTCTCATACTGCCGCACCATGGCGTGCATAATCTTCGGGTGATAGGTGGGAATGGTGTTCTCTTTGGTGGCCAGCAGCTCTTCGTAGAGTTTCTCGCCAGGACGCAGACCCACCTCCTTGATTTCGATGTTGTGGCGACCCGACAGCTGTATCATGCGTTGGGCCATGTCGTATATCTTCACGGGTTGTCCCATGTCGAACACAAAGATGTCGTCACCTTTGCCCATGGCGCTGGCTTCCAGCACCAGGTTGCAGGCTTCGGGGATGGTCATGAAGTAGCGGATGATGTCGCGGTGCGTCACCGTCAGCGGTCCGCCCTGTGCCAGCTGTTTTTTGAAGAGCGGGATGACGCTGCCGTTGGATCCCAGCACATTGCCGAAGCGGGTGGTGATGAAGTGCGTCTTCTCCGATTTGCGGCTCTGTATGTAGATTTCCGCCATGCGTTTTGTCGTACCCATTACATTGGTGGGGTTCACCGCCTTGTCGGTGGAGATCATCACGAACTTGTCGGCGCCATACTCGATGGCCAGGTCGGCCAGGTTCTTGGTGCCGAACACGTTGACATATACCGATTCGTAGGGGTTCTCTTCCATGAATGGCACATGCTTGTAGGCGGCAGCGTGGTAGATGATCTGCGGACGGTAGTGCTCGTAGACTTCCCGCATCCGTCGTGCATCTTTGATGTTGGCAATCACGAAGACCATCCGGTCGACCATCGCCTTGTATTGTGCACCGTTCCGTAGTTCAAACTGCAGGTCATACATCGGCGACTCTGCCTGGTCCAGCATAATCAGCTGCTTCGGGTGATACTGGATGAGCTGTCGACAGATTTCGCTGCCGATGCTGCCGGCCGCGCCGGTCACCATAATCACTTTCCCCGTCACTTCATTGATGACATTGGTGTTGTCTAACTGGATGCTGTCGCGTCCTAGCAGATCCTCGATTTTGATGTCTTCAATCTGGTTGGCATTGAACTCGCCATTGATCCACAGCGAGATGTGCGGCACCGATTTCACTGTCAGGCCCAACTCCAACGCTTTGTTGGCGATGGCCTGTTTGTGCATGGTTCGAATCGACGGGATGGCAATCAGCAGCATGCTCACGTCGTTCTTCGTCACAAAGCGCTCAGTCATCACAACGTGGCGGTCCATCACGGCGATGCCGTTCAGCGTTTGGTGTGCCTTCGACGGGTCGTCGTCCACAAAGGCTACCACATGGTACTCGTTGCGCAAATCTTGCTGCAGCGCGTTGTAGGCTATCACACCTGCTGCACCGGCACCGTAGATGATGATGTTAATGGTAGGACGCCGTTTTTTGAAGTAGTCGTTATAGATGCGTTGCGCAAACAGTCGCATTGTAATCATGCCGATAGCCAGCAAGAAGAAGGTCTCCACTATCTCGCGGTATCCCAGCATGATGCGGTAGTCTATCAAGTGGTACTGGTTGTTCAGTATGTTGATGGTGCACAGTACTGCGATGGGGATGACGCAGGCTATCAGAATCTTGACCACGTCGTTCAGTCCCGAATGACGGATAATGCTTTTGTGTGTACCTATCAGGAGAAAACATCCGGCGCTTGCCACCAGCACCTCAATCAGTTTGACAGCCACAAAGTGCGGGTTCCACACATTGTCTTGCGTCTGGAAAAGTTCCACGATGAAGAACACGCCCGTCGCAACCAGCAGGTCTGCCAGAAAGACAAAAATTTGGGGCACCGTGGCATGGCGGTAGGTCCTGACAAAGAAAAATAAAATCCGTTTAAACATAACAAAACGACTTGTTTTTTGGGGGGTAATAGGAGACCTCTTTTTTACCCCCCCCCCTCATTGATGGTAGCAGTCATTTAAAACTTCAGGTTAAGATATCTGTCTAGCACACCTTCAATCGACTGTTTGTCTTTGAAGTACTGGTAGGTGCTCATTTTCAGCTCCACGCAGGCCTCTTCGTCGCATACGATGGTGCCGTGGGGGTGCATCTGCAGCGCGCTCACCGTCCACATGTGGTTCACGCCGTTGTCGATGGCGTGGTGCAGGGCACGTGCCTTGTGCGGACCGTTGCAGAGAATCAGTACTTCGCGGGCGTCCATCACCGTCTGCACACCCACCGTCAGTGCCTGTTTCGGCACCAGGTTGATATCGTTGTTGAAGAAACGACTGTTGGCCTGTATGGTGTTGGTGGTGAGCGTCTTGATGCGGGTACGAGAGCCCAGCGACGAGCCAGGTTCGTTGAAGGCGATGTGACCGTCAGGTCCGATGCCGCCCATGAAGAGGTCCACGCCGCCGGCAGCGGCAATCATCTCCTCGTAGTGTTCACACTCGGCCTTCAGGTCTTTGGCGTTGCCGTTGAGGATGTGGATGTTCTCACGACGGATGTCGATGTGGTTGAAGAAGTTGTTGAACATGAAGCTGTGGTAGCTTTCGGGGTGTTCCTCCGGCAGGTTCACATACTCGTCCATGTTGAACGTGACCACATTCTTGAAGCTGATTTTTCCATCTTGGTACAGCTTGATGAGGTGGCGGTATAAACCCAGCGGAGAGCTTCCAGTGGGGCATCCCAGCACAAAGGGATGCTCCTCGGTGGGGTTGAACTCCTTGATTCTTTTGGCTACATAGTTGGCAGCCCAGACCGACATGTCGTCATAGTCTTTTGCAATAATTACGCGCATAGTATGAGGGGTTTAAGGGTTTTAGGGTGTGAGGGGATGAGGGTTTTAGGGAGAATGGTGAAGTTGTGAAGGTGTGAAGATGTGAATGGTGAACTGAGGTCGGCGACCTTGTGGAGCCAATGGACAAATTATTCTAATTCCCAATCCAGTACGGTTACGCCGTTGGATGCACTCCAAGTTGACGCCCCGCTAATTGGAATGTTGATTATATTTTGATTGAGTTGTCCTGATAAGGATGTTCCGCCAGATATTGTAGTGGCGTTAGTGAGAGTTAAACAGTTGGTGGGATCGACACCTGTAGTGTAGTTGTGGTCAATAGTGTTGGCGCAAGAATGATAACAATACTGAATTGTATATTCGTTTGTAAAACAGAAAAAAGATGCGCTACCATGAAAATAGCAGTTCCTGATTGTCGCCTTGCTGGCACCAATGAATCCTCCAGTGTTTGTCCCTGTGCTTGTGACGTTACCACGGGAATAATTGTTATAAACTTGGGTGTTATTGGCAGCTCTTCCAATAGCACCTCCTACATTGCTTCCTGCCTTCCCTTTAATAATGACGTTACTAGTGTTGCAGCAATTCCCAACAGCACTTCCAATGCCAGTTAACATTCCAACAATGCCACCGGCATTGAAGTTTATAAGATTTAACTCAGAAGTACTGATATTTGCTTCATTTCGACAACTATCTATTGTTGTTATGTCAGCGTAACCTATGATACCACCAATGTCCATCGTGTTGGATGCATCAGAATTGATAGTGACAGTTGCGGAATTAATGCAATGAGCGATTCTTGCGTTTTTAGCGTAGGCAGCTATGGCTCCGCAAGTATGTCTGCTGCTGTATGTATATTGGTTGTTCAGCACACTTCCCTCCGTGTAGACGTTTCTTATGGTTCCACCGTTGAGATAGGCAATAAGTGCACAGTTCAGCAATTCAACGGAATGACCGTCACCATTCAGAGTGCCTTGAAATTCTGCGATGGAACTGGAGGCAATGATGTTATCTTCTAACAAGAAGTATTTGCCACTGGTCGTGGCGTATTTTCCACACCAGTAGTACCACTCAGAGGCGTTACTGATGCGGTAGGGGTCTTCTTCGGTTCCGGCGGGCTCTTTCTCCGTGTATTCGATGCTGTTGTGGTCGGTGAGGGTGCCCGATGCCACATGGTAGGTCAGCGTGCCGAAGTCGTAGCATTTGCTGGCGACAAGATTAAGGGAACCGGTCTTGGTCTTGGTGAAGTGACGTCGCACACCATTGACCGTCAGCTGCACATCGACCGTAAAGGTGCTGGCACCCGTTACAGGTGGCAGATAGAGGTAGAAAGGTTTGGCGGTTGTGTTCAGTGTCATGGGACTGTTGCAGACCAACGCACGACTTGTACCCTCCAGTCCTGTGGCATCGCGTTGCCATCCGTCGCCTTGGCGAGTCAGGCTGTAGCTTCCGCTGAGCGGTTGGTCGCAACTGATGGTGATGCGCTGCAACGCTATTTGACCGCTGCCTTCGATATTCAGGTTGAAAAGGGTGAGCAGTCCTACATTCTCAAACTGCAGGCTGCGTGCAGTGGTGTAGGCCACCATAGGCGCCTCCACCACCTGGGCGCCGACACCGGCACCGCTACCCACGGTGGTATATTCCGTGGCAGCAGGCAGGGTGAAGGTGGCGGTATTGTTGCTCACCGACACGGCATTGCCCGGGTAGGCGGCAAGGAAGCCGCCGTTGACCGTCTCAATGCCGTCGGCACCGATGGTCGCCGAGTAGTTGGCGTCCGTCGTGTTGACATCGACAGCACGCACGATACCGTTGATGTTGACAGCATCTTCGTCAGCCCAGCAACTGTAGTCGAGACTACCGCCAGCCTCGATATAGGTCTTTTCATCGTCGCCGTAGGGCGTGATTTCGGCGGTGAAATAATCGCTGTAATGTCTCTCTTCAACGGCTTCCTCCTGTTCTTTGGAACAACTAAAGAGCAGAGCGGCGAAAGCGGTGAGCAGCAGAAAGGTGTATTTGTTTACCATACCCATGTCTCGTGATTATAATGACTGGCAGTGTTGCCGGAGGCACCGTCGGGCGGCGCAAGTTGTGGCGTATGGTCCCAGTCGCTGGAAGCATAGCCGCGTTCGCATGTCATCGAAGCGGACTCTATCACTGGGGCTACATAGTCAGATTTCTCCACACTACACAGAATACTTTGTGCAAAGGTACGTAATATTATTTAATTCGTGCTTGTATCACTATAATTAAAAATCATTTGTCGTTATAGATTTATGATTTTTTTAAGACAACATTCAACAGGACACTGCCACATTGTCAGTTGTTGTCTCTGGTATGTAATTTGATACTTTGGTTTTGAATCGGTGACAGTTCTCACAAGTATTCCCACTTGCCACTGGTTACGGTTCACCCTCATTTTCAATGTTTAACTTTCAATTTTCAATAGAATATGTCCAAGACCAACGGTAACCTGAATGTGCAGACCGAGAACATCTTCCCGGTTATCAAGAAGTTCCTTTATTCCGACCATGAGATTTTTCTCCGTGAGCTGGTTTCCAACGCCATCGACGCCACCCAGAAACTCCGTGCCCTCTCGTCGCGCGGTGAGATGCAAGGGGAGTTGGGCGACCTGACGGTGGAGGTAAAGCTCGACAAGAAGACACTCACCGTTTCCGACCACGGCATCGGCATGACCGCCGAGGAGGTGGAGAAGTATATCAATCAGATTGCTTTCAGTGGCGCTTCCGATTTCCTGGATAAATACAAAGATGTGCAGGAGAACCTTATCGGTCACTTCGGACTCGGCTTCTATTCCGCTTTCATGGTGGCCGACAAGGTGGAAATCAAGACCAAGTCGTACCAGGATGCACCGGCGGTGCATTGGACCTGCGACGGCTCGCCTGCCTTCACCATGGAGGAATGCAAGAAAAAGGAGCGTGGCACGGAAATCATCCTCCATATCGCCGATGACTGCAAGGAGTTCCTTGAGGACCAGAAGATTCTGCAGCTGCTCCGCAAATACTGTCGCTTTATGCCCGTTCCCATCCGTTTTGGCGACGAGACGGTGTGGGTGGACAGTGAGACGGAGACCGAGGAGGTGGACGACGGAAAGGGCGGTAAAACGACGAAGCCCAAACGAGTGGAGAAGAAACAGCCGCGCATCATCAACAACACCGACCCCGCTTGGAAGAAGTCACCCAGCTCGCTGACCGACGAGGACTACCGCAAGTTCTACCACGAGCTGTACCCCATGAATTTCGAGGAGCCGCTGTTCCAGATTCACCTCAATGTCGATTATCCCTTTAACCTCACCGGCATCCTCTATTTTCCGAAGGTGCGCAAGACCATCGACCCCAACCGGAATAAGATACAACTCTATTGCAATCAGGTTTTTGTGACCGACAGCGTCGAGGGTGTGGTGCCCGACTACCTGATGTTGCTGCATGGCGTACTCGACTCACCCGACATCCCGCTGAATGTCAGTCGCAGCTATCTGCAGAGCGACAGCAATGTGAAGAAGATTTCGTCGCACATCAGCAAAAAGGTGGCCGACAAGTTGGAGGAAATGAGTAAGGCAAAAGCAGTCAGCGGTCAGCAGTCAGCAGATAGCAAAACAGAGGAAGAGGATAATTCTCAATTCTCAATTCTCAATTCTCAACTTGCTGAGAAGTGGGACGACATCAAGATTTTCGTCGAGTACGGCATGCTGACGGACGAGAAGTTCTGCGAGCGCGCCATGAAGTTCTATCTGCTCAAGAGTACCGACGGCACCTTCACGTCGCTCGACAGCTACCGCGAGAAGATTGCGCCGCTGCAGACCGACAAGGACAAGGTGGTGTGCTATCTTTACGCCAACGACCTCGACGAGCAGCACGCCTATATCGCCAAGGCCAAGGCCAAGGGTTACGATGTGTTGCTGATGGATAGCGTGCTGACGCCGCACTTCGTCAACCTGCTGGAGCAGAAGACCGAGAAGACCCGTTTTGTGCGTGTCGACGGCGACGTGGTGGAGAAGCTGATTCCCCACGAGGACAGCATCCCCGAGAAGATGTCGAAGGAGGATCAGGAGAAGCTGAAACCCATCATCGAGGGCGAGGTCGACAAGCAGCGTTTTACCGTGATGTTAGAGCCGCTGGAGAGCGACGACCAGCCGATGCTGATTACCCAAAGCGAGTTTATGCGCCGCTATCGTGAGATGGCGCAGACCAGTGGCGGTGGCATGAGTTTCTACGGCGAGATGCCCGAAAGCTACAACCTTGTGGTCAACATCAACCACCCGCTGGTGGCGTCGGTGCTGGCCGAGTCAGACGGCGACAAGCAGAAACAGCTGGTCCACCAGCTCACCGACCTGGCGTTGCTCAGCAACGGACTGCTCAAGGGCGAGTCGCTCACCCAATTTGTCCAGCGCAGCCTCGAAATGATCAAATAGTATTTTGATTTAGAATAAAAAAACGGAAGAGATTAGTTCTCTTCCGTTTTTTTTTGCTCCCGTTTCCGGATAAAACGTGCAGGGTTTCCTGCCCAGATTTCATAGGGTGGTATGTCTTTCGTTACAACAGACGAGGCTCCTACAATGGCGCCTTCGCCAATGGTTACAGGTTTGCATATTACGGTATTGGCTCCAATATAGGCTTTCCGTTTAAGGATAACTTTCCCGCGGGAGTAATGGCGTTTCTCGTTGCTGTCGACTTCCACAAAATGGGTTACAATGATGCATCTTGTGGTCAGGGTTACGCCTTCCTCAATGGTTATATCTTCTGGATAGTTGGTGTCTACCGTGACTTTTTCGCCGATGAAGGTTTTTCTGGGATTGATAACGTTGACGCCCCCAAGTTTGAAAACGGTCGAACGCCATCCTTTCGATGGCATGGGGAGTCCCGTTAGGTGTAAGAAAAACAGTTTTCTCAGTCTGGACAGGGTCATATCTTGGTTATTATCAATAAATTCGAGTGTTGGCAGGTTTGAATTCAGCACATTTCTCTGCGGAGTCGTAGTCGTAGAGGTAGGGTTCCAGCTCCTTTTCAATGATTGCTATCTCTTTGCTGCATTGCGGATATTTCTTGAAAAGCTGCGTGTTGACCATCGACTCGTCGGCTTTGAAAACAGTGCCGGGTCGCTTGATTTTACGCCCCAGCATCTCCTCCAGCATTTTGACGCTGGGGGTGTAGCGGTAGATGAGCTCCTCGAATTTCAGGTATTTCACCCTTGGGTCGTCCACGTGGTTGTAGTGCAGCAGTTTGTAGTATTCAATGTAGGGTTCGAGCTCTCTTTTGTTGGGCATGAAACGGCATGCTTCAGGATAGACAACATTGGTCAAAATATAAAGGTCGCGGGGGTCTCTGTCGACAATGAGCGACACCACATCTTGGTCGAAAAACTCGGCACCCGACAAGGGGTCGCTGCAGTTAAACACCTGCTCCAGTATGACGTCGCCTTTGGGGTCAATGCTGCTGGCTGTCAGGATGTCATTGATGTATTGCTTTGTTTTTTGGATGAATTCCTCCTCGTTGACGAAGGCGAAGTAGCGTTTTTTGTCTGGTGGCCAGGCAATGTGAATGCGTCCGCGTTTTAACAAGGCACGGATGAGTGAGTTGATGCGATAGAAGTGCCGGCGATCCAGGCTGTGTCGCACGTCGTCGGGGTCGTAGTTGCTCCGGCCGTTCCACGACAGGTTTACCATCGAGTCAAGGTACTGATGGCTTATCTCTTCAAACCGACCGTGGGTCTGTCGCGACAATTGGGCATTGCTGACGCCGTGGATGCATTTGATGAAGCGGTTGACAGCGGTGTTGCAGTAGACGCGGCGGTTTGACTTTACGATGCCATACATCAGGTCCAGCAGTCCGTCGGGTTCCTGGATAATCTGGAACTCGTTGTCGCCAGGGTACGACTGGATGTCGTCGAACTCTTTCAGGCACCTGGTGTAGGCGCTGGCCCCCGAAAAACCATAACCGGTGATTCCTATTATCATATTTGTTTAACGTTGAGGCGTTCTTACTTTTTCTTTTTCCCCATCAAGTTTTTCAGCAGCGAGAGATCACTCTTCTTGACGACGATCATGTCTTTGATGGAGGTGTGGGTCTCCTTTGTGAAGGAGAGGATGAAGAGGAATCCGCACACGCAGTTGCCCATGGAGGTGGCAATGGCGGCACCGTTGATGCCCATTTTGGGCACCAGCAGCAGGTTGCCAATGACGTTGGTGATAATGGCTGCAGATAGCAGTATGACATTGCGTACCTGCTTGCCGTTGACAATATTGTACTGGGCTATCAGTTTGAAATAGCCAATGAAGAACACGCCTATGGAAGTGAGTACAACCACTTCGTATGCACCGGCATATTCAGTGCCGTAAAGCAAATTGATAACCCATTGTCCAAATATGAGAATGAGAATGAAGATGACAAAGGTCGCCGCGAGACAACAGCGACTCACCTTGGAGACTTCTTCAGGGGGCGCTCCTTTCGACAGTTTTGAAACCAATACGCCTTTCAGTGTGTCGGGAATGATAATAATCATGTCCATCAGCCCGATGCCCAACGAGTATACGCCAATCATCGCATAGGTGATATAATCATAACTCTTCAGCATCAACACATCGATTCTGTAGTTGAGCGTGGTCATGAGCAGGGCAATCATCGGGAACAGTCCGAATTTAAACATCTCCTTCGCTAAACCCCATGAGTTCTTGTCGTACACGGGTTTGCAGCGTAGGAGGATGGTGAAAACAATGGACTGTGTCAGATAGGTGAAAAGGAGCATGAATATCATCCAACTGTAGTTGGCGGTGGTGAGGAAAAACAGCAGTACGTTTACCAGCAGTGTGATACAAGAGATAATCAACGTCATGCTGTTCCGTTTGTTGGGATCCTCGACCAAGTGAACATAGTTCACCACGCGGGCATATCCTGCCAATGGCATCAGCAGGACGGCGGCACGAAGGTCGGCCGAAGTGAAACAGAAGCTTACTGCCAGCGAAAGGGCAAAGTAGATGCCGTAAATCAGATACACCAATGAGATGTAACGAGGAAGAAAACTGCTGTCTTTCAGTTTCTTTTTGAAATAGGGATAGGCTTGGTGGATGCCAAAAGTGATAATGATGCCACCCATAAAAACAATGCTGTTGATATAGGTGGAGTTTCCTTTGAGTGCCGGTCCCAGGTATCGGGCCACACAGATGGACTGTGCCAAAGCAATGAAGATACTGATAATACGGGTCAGTATCGCAAAGGTGTACTCGTTGGTCAGTATCTTTTTAATGTTTTTAGACATATCTCAACGTTCATTGTTCAATTAGCATCCCACTGTTCTCAATTGCCACAGCCTCCGACCACTACCACGATTTCTCCTTTCACCTCTTTGGCGGCAAAGTGGTCGTGGACTTCCCGCAGTGTTCCGCGACAGGTCTCGGCGTGCAGCTTGCTGATTTCGCGCGAGACACTGACAGGACGCGTTTCGCCCAGGACCTCCATCAGCTGTTCCAGCAATTTGACCAGGCGGTAGGGCGATTCGTAGATGACCATGGTCCGCTGCTCTTCGGCCAGGGCCTGCAGTGCGGTCTGTCGTCCTTTCTTGTGGGGCAGAAAGCCCTCGAAGACAAAGCGGTCACACGGCAGTCCACTGTCAATCAATGCAGGGACAAAGGCGGTGGCACCGGGGAGACATTCCACGGAGATACCTTCTTTGACGGCCTCGCGTACCAACAAAAAGCCGGGGTCGCTGATGCCGGGCGTACCGGCGTCGGTGACCACGGCCATTGTCGTACCACCCTGCAGCCGTTCCACCAACGACGCCACGGTTTGGTGTTCGTTGAAGATATGGTACGACTGCAATGGTGTGCTGATGCCATAGTGTTGCATCAGCACCCGTGATGTGCGTGTGTCCTCGGCTAATATCAAATCCACCTGTTTCAGCACTTCCACGGCGCGATAGGTCATATCGCCCAGGTTGCCGACAGGTGTAGGAACCAGATAAAGCCTATTCGTCGTATTCGAAGTCATCGGGTATTTCCATGTCGTGGAAGACATTGGTGACATCGTCGTCATCCTCCAGCATCGAGATAACCTTCAGCACTTTGCGCATCGACTCCTCGTCAATGCTGCGGGTGGTGTTGGGAATACGCTGCAGCTCGGCGCTCTCGCACTCGATCTTCATCTCGTCCAACATTTTCACCATGTTGCCGAAGTCCTCATAGGCGGTGTAGAGGGTCAGATACTCGTCGTCGGCCTCCATCTCTTCCAGACCACCGTCGATGAGCGTCATCTCCAGTTCCTCAATGTCCATTTCAGGCTTGCGCGGAACCACAAAGACACCTTTGCGGGTGAAGAGGAAACTCAAAGAACCATTGGTTTCCATGGTGCCGCCAAATTTGTTCATGATGCTGCGGATATTGGCAACAGTACGCATGTTGTTGTCCGACAGGCACTCGATGAAGAGGGCGATACCGTGGTTCACATGGCATTCGAAAGTCAGCTCCTGCATGACGGCGGCATCCTTGTCGCTGGCCTTGTTGATGGCGCGCATCAGCGTGTCCTTGGGCATATTGCAGCCACGAGCATTCTGCACCAGCAAGCGCAGACGGGGGTTGCTGTCGGGGTCAGGACCGCTCTCGCGTACTGCGACGGCGACCTCTTTCAAAATTTTGGAATACTGTTTCGAACGTTTTGCATCAGCAGCGCCTTTTGCGCGTTTGATCTTCGACCATTTGTTGTGTCCTGACATAATTGTTATTATTTTTAGTGTTTAGTGATTCGTGAATCGTGAAGTTGTGAAGTTGTGAAATTGTGAAGTTATGAACTTAACGTCTTCTCATCTTAACATCTTAACATCTTAACATTTTATTGCTAGCCGCTAACTGCTTTTTAGTTTTTAGTTTTTACTTTTTAGTTTATTTGGAATTCCAGATAGGTTATCGGTTTTCCTTCGGCAAGGAACATCTTTTCGTAGAAGGTCTGTGTGAGTTTGGCTTCGCCCTCATAGTCGCTGTGATAGAGGTCATCGGTATGGACGCCCGCTTGGTAGCCGCCGGCCGGTATCACCTCGTTCAGCGTGTAGTCATAGAGTTTCTGGGAGTCGGTCTTCAAGTGAATGAGTCCGCCGGTTTTGAGGAATTGCTTGTAGTGGTTGAGGAACCGCTCGCTGGTGAGCCGTTTCATGGGCTTCTTTGGCTGCGGATCGGGGAAAGTAATCCATATCTCTTCCACTTCGTCGGTGGCGAAAAAGCCCTCGATTAGTTCGATGCGTGTGCGGATAAATGCCACGTTCTGCATCTTTTCTTCGGTAGCGGTCTTGGCACCGCGCCACAAGCGTGCTCCTTTGATGTCGACACCGATAAAGTTGCGGTCGCTGTGCAGCTGTGCCAACGCAACGGTATAGTCACCTTTGCCGCAGCCCAACTCCAGCGTGATGGGGTTGTTGTTGCCAAAGTGCTCATGCCATTTTCCCCGCAGGGCGAAGCCCTCCTGTTGCAAAGTCTCAAAACTGACTTGGAAGAGATTTGCAAAGGTCAGGTTCTCGGCGAAGTGCTCCAGCTTGTGATGTCCCATAAAATGTGAAGTTGTGAAGATGTGAAAATGTGAAGTTGTGAAAATATCACCTTAACATCTTATCATCTTATCATCTTAACGTCTTACCACTGTTTGATGGCCACCGATCCGCTATACCAGCTGGTAATCTGCTTGTACAGCGCTTCGGCTGCCGTACGGGTGGGGGCGCTGCCCATACTGACGTAGTACAGGTGGTTGTGGTCGATGATGTAGGCGTCGCATCCCAGGCTCTTCAGTCTCGAGGTCATCTTGATGGCCGACTGGCGGTTGGTGTAGAAGCCTGCAATCACGTCGAATCCCTGCTTGCTGCTGCTCTCCATGTGGGCCGTGTAGTTGCCGTCGGCCTTGGGTGCCTCTTGGACTTTGGGTTTCACCGTTGTGGCGGCGATACCTACATCCGAAGCGGTCAGGTCGTTGGCCTCCACTACCTGGCGCAGCATCTCGTCCAGCATGTCGTAGTCCATCAGCTCGCTTTGAATGGTAACGCGGGCATGAGAGGCTTTCTTGAATTTCAGTTCGTTGTAGAAGAACTGATGCAGATTGTCGTCGGAATTAAAGAAACGACGCACGGAATAACCTTCGTTGTTGAAGAGTTCCGCCAGACGGTTGTCGATATACTCCGACAATGCGGTCTGCATATAGGGCATTGCATTGCTGTAATGACGGTTGCTGAGGAACTGCGACCAGTATTCATTCAGATTGTTCAGAATGATGTTGCGGTTGGCGACAAACTCGTTGGCGTCGTATTCCAGCAGGTCGGTATTGAAGGTGAAGATGTTGACGATGTCCATATAGCCATCACCATAGACTTTTGCCTCCGTGATTTCGTCGGTCTCCTCGCTGGTGGTAATGTCTTCTTCGGTGGCAGTGACGGTTTGGTGGTCAATGCTGTCGTTGGTCGCCGCCGTCTGTTCCGTATCGGCTTGGTGGTAGTAGTGGGTATAGTAATAGTATCCTCCTGCGGCCAAAAGAAGCAGCAAGAGAAGCAGCCACAGCCAACCGTGTTTTTTCTTTTTCTTGCCTTTGGTCGGTTCCGCAATGTCGGAGATGCCTGCAAAGATGTCGCTTTCCGTCTTTTGGATAGGAGTATCCGGGGTCTCGGCGGGTGCAGGGGTTTCTGAAAATACCGGAGCTTCCATTGGTTCAGGGACCTCAGGTGTTTCGGGCATGGCGGGAACTTCCGCTTCTTCCGTGGCTTTCGGGGTCGCTATAGGTTCCGGTATTTCCGGCTCTGGCTCCGGCTCGGGTTCCGGCTCTGGAAGGGGTTTAGGTTCCGGTTCTGGTTCGGGCATGGGCTCCTCTTTCGGGGCGTCGAAGGCGGCGAAGGGGTCGGAGTTGTCGGATTCGTAGTGTTTTACATCGGTGATGACGGGGGTGTCGCCGCTTACAGGTGTGGCGATGCCGTCGAATTGATAACTGCCACTTGCCATACGCAGTTCACCGATGCCGGGGAACTGATGGCTGCCTGTGCGACTCAGCTTGTCGTTCAGTGCGTCCACGTAGTTCTTCCACATCATCTGGGCAATCTTCATGTCGACGCATTCGACTTCGGCCAGATACTTCACAATATCATTGTTGCCATTGGTGTTGGAACTGAATGTGACGGCATCTTGTCCCGCGTGGAAGGTGCGGGTGGCATCGTCCATGTGTGCGGATTGGCGTTGGTTGCTGAGGGTACCGATGTTGGGCAGTTCAACAACATGACCTTGTTTCAGATAATCTACAATAAGTTCTGTAATATTCATTGTGGATTCTATTTTGTCTTATAAGATGGGATGTTCGATTAAGTATTGTTCGGCAATTTGCAGGTCTTCGGGTGTGTCAATGCCGATGTTCTCCATGTCGGTGTCGCAGAGGTGTATCGTGAACCCATGTTCCAGCCAACGCAACTGCTCCAATGACTCACATTGTTCCAATGAACCCATGGGGAGCTGTACCACTTGCTGCAGTGTCGCATTGCGGAAGGCGTATACGCCGACATGTTTGTAGTATTGATGTAGCGAGACCCATTCCTGTGGCTCTTTCCCACGGAAATAGGGGAGGGGATGACGACTGAAATAGAGTGCGTGACCGTCGTTGCCGGTCACCACCTTGACGTTGTTGGGAGAGAGCAGTGCCTCGCTGCAGTGTATCGGAGTGCGCAGGGTGGCAATTTCCACCGCGGGGTTGTCGAAGCGTTGAATCAATGTGGTTAACTGCTGCTGACGGATGAAAGGCTCGTCGCCTTGTACGTTGATGACGATGTCGTAATGACGCCCCATCGTCTCCATGTGCTGCAGTATCTCGCCGCAGCGGTCTGTGCCGCTCTTGTGGTCGGAGCGTGTCATCATGGCGTTCCCGCCAAAGGCTGCGACGGCTGTCATGATGCGCTCATCGTCGGTGGCGACAATGGTGGAACCGGCGCCCACCACCTGGCTCACCCGTTCCCACACCCATTGGATGATGGGCTTTCCGTGCAACGACGCCAACGGTTTCCCAGGAAACCGTGTCGAAGCATGGCGCGCAGGTATAACAGCCAAGACGTTCATTTTATTCTAAACTAAAAAGTAAAAACTAAAAACTAAAAAGCAGTTAGCAGTTAGCAGTTAGCAGTTAGCAGTTAGCGGTTAGTGGTCAGCAATAGTTTCAATTCTCAATTCTCAATTCAACAACTCAACAATTCAACAACTCAACAATTCTCAATTCTCCAATTCACTAATTAAACAGACTGTTGAACTCGGCGTCAATCTTGTTGATGACGACACCCAAGTCCTCGGGATTCTCGGCGAAGTTCAATTCTTCGATATCCACCACCAGCAGCTTGCTGCGGTTGTAATCGGCAATCCAGCTCTCATAGCGTTGGTTCAGACTGGTCAGGTAGTCCAATCGGATGGCGTTTTCGTAGTCGCGACCACGTTTCTGTATCTGACGAATGAGTGATGGTACGTCTCCCCGCAGGTAAATCAGCAGGTCGGGCGGTTGGATGAACGACGACAGCAGCTCGAACATTTGGAGGTAGTTCTCGAAGTCGCGCGTATTCAGCAGGCCCATGGCATGCAGGTTGGGCGCAAAGATGTAGGCATCCTCGTAGAGGGTACGGTCTTGAACGATATTGTTGTTCTGTTTGCGGATGTCAATCAGCTGTTTGAAGCGGGTATGGAGAAAATAGATTTGCAGATTGAACGACCAGCGACGCATATCCTCGTAGAAACTGCTGAGATAGGGGTTGTTCTCAACGGGTTCGAATACGGGTTTGTAGCTATAATGCCGGGCGAGTAATTTCGTCAGAGTCGTTTTGCCCGAGCCGATATTTCCTGCAATAGCGATGTGCATACGATACAATATTTATATACCTACACAATTAACACTTGAATGTGAATTGCATAGATGAGTTGACAGAATGGTCTATCATGGGCAAATATACGAATAAAATAAAAAATAGTATGCATACTCTCAAAAAAATACGTATTTTTGCATATTGTTAAAGTTTAGGCGTATTGTCTGATTATAGTTAGTCACATGTCTCTCATCAAATCTATATCAGGTATCCGCGGAACCATTGGCGGACATGCGGGAGAAGGACTGAGCCCGCTCGACGTGGTTAAATTTACCAGCGCTTTTGCTACTTTTCTTCAGCAACGAGCTGGTTCCAAGCGTTTGACGTTGGTTGTGGGTCGTGACGCCCGTATATCGGGTGCCATGGTCGACCGTCTTGTGGTGGGTACGCTACAGGGTATGGGTATCGATGTGATTGACACGGGTCTCTCCACTACGCCGACCACCGAGATGGCGGTCATCAACAACCGCGCGGACGGTGGTATTATCATTACCGCTTCGCATAACCCCAAACACTGGAATGCCCTTAAACTGCTCAATGCCAAGGGCGAGTTCATCGATGCCGCTGAAGGCGCCGAGGTGCTTCGCTTGGCTGACAGCGGCGATGTCACGTTTGCCGAGGTGGACCAGTTGGGTCAAGTGACGGAACAGCATGATACCATCGACAAACATATCCAGCAGGTGCTCGCTTTGGATCTGGTGGATGTGGACGCCATCCGTCGTGCCGATTTTAAGGTGGTGGTGGATGCCGTCAATTCTACGGGTGGCATCGCCATCCCGCGTTTGCTGCGTGCGTTGGGTGTCAACCGAGTGGTGGAACTCAACTGCGAGCCGACGGGTCTTTTTGCCCACAACCCGGAGCCTATCCCGCAAAACCTGACGCAGATTGCCGAGGCGATGCGCAGCGAGGGCGGCGACCTGGGTATCGTTGTCGATCCCGATGTGGATCGTCTGGCTTTGATATGCGAGGACGGCACCATGTTTGGCGAGGAGTACACATTGGTCAGTGTGGCTGACTATGTGCTGTCTCATACGCCGGGTAACACGGTGTCCAACCTCTCCTCTTCGCGTGCTTTGCGCGATGTGACCAACCATTATCCCGGCTGCAGCTATGCTGCCTCAGCCGTGGGCGAGGTCAATGTTACCACTTTGATGAAGAGCACCCATGCCATCATCGGTGGCGAAGGCAATGGCGGTGTTATTTATCCCGCCTTGCACTATGGTCGCGATGCCCTCGTCGGTGTGGCGCTGTTCCTCACCTTGCTGGCGAAGAAGAATATGAAGGTTAGTGCGCTGCGCAAGACCTATCCCGAATACATCATCTCCAAGAACCGTAAAGACCTGACGCCCGACATGAATGTCGACGAGATTCTGCAGCGGGTGGCAGCCCACTACGCTTCGAATGCCGCTTGTCAGGTGAATACCATCGATGGTGTGAAGATTGATTTCGAGACCGGATGGGTGCATCTTCGCAAATCTAACACAGAACCGATTATCCGTATCTATAGCGAAGCGCACACGGAGCAAGAGGCTACCGCTTTGGCGCAGCAGGTAATGGATCAAATCGGATAACAGTCGCCCCATGCCACTTGATATCATCATCCACTATGTATGGTTTGCGGTCATGATGACCGTGGTGGCATTCGCTGTGTCGTGGCTATTGTTCCCCTATGTGCTTTATTTTGCTCGCAAACGCCGCATTTTCGATGTTCCCAACTATCGTAAGCTGCAGCGCCGTCCCGTTCCTTTACTGGGTGGTGTGGTAGTGTATGGTGGCATTCTGGTGCCGTCGCTCATTGTGATGATTGTCTGGCAAAGTCTGCCTGTAGCCTTTATGTTGGGGGCAATGTCTGTTTTGTTGGTGTTGGGCATTCTGGACGATATCTACGATTTGCCGCCCATGGTAAAGTTTGGCTTTGAGCTGTTGGTGGTTTTCTTGGCTATTTATCTGAATGGTAACAGTGTCAATACCTTCCATGGACTGTTTGGTGTCAACGATTTAACTCTGGTTGGGAGTTACGTGGTCTCGCTGTTTGTGGGCGTTGGGGTCATCAATGCAGTCAATTTGATAGACGGTGTCGACGGCTATTCCTCGGGCTATACGTTCATGGCTTCGATTCTGTTTGGCATCATTTTTGCCCTTTCGGGCATGTCAGCCTTGATGTCCGTGGCGTTTATTATAGCGGGTGCCGTGATACCTTTCTTCTTGCACAATGTTTTTGGCCGTAAGAGCAAGATGTTTATCGGTGACGGCGGCACGTTGATGATAGGCACTATTTTTTCGACTTTCTTGTTTTCTATCTTGAAATCCAATTCAAGTTGCTTGGTATTGGAGTCCGACTATAATATCTCACTCATTGCGGTCTGTCTGGCCATATTGGGTATTCCGGTCTTCGATACGTTGCGTTTGATTATCTATCGTCTCCTGCAGCATCGTTCGCCCTTCTCGGCCGACCGCAACCATCTGCATCACGCTTTTATTGATTTGGGCTGCTCTCATTTGATTACCACATTGTCGATTCTTACCCTGAATTTCTTTATTATCTTGAGTTGGTTCGTGAGTTGGGTGTTCGGCGCCAGCTTATTGTGGCAGGTCATAGTGGTCGTTTTGGTCAGCATTATTTGCACGTATGGCGTTTTTACGTTTATTCGTATCAGCCAGACAAAACGGACAGCGCTGTATCGCCGTCTTCGCTATTGGGCTTTGGGAACCCATTATGATAGTAGGAGGGGCTGGATTGCCCTCCAGCGTTTCCTGGATGGTGTCCGATAGGTGGTTTACGCCTCCTCGATGCGTTGCTCGATGGCGTCGTCCGACAATCCTTTGATTTCTATTTCAAAATCACTGCGGGTGAACATCTGTCGGTGGAAACGAACAAATTTCCAAAACATTTGGTGGGCTTCGTCGTCGTTCCACTGGTACCAGTTCCAGGCGCGGACATAGGGCTTGAGCTCTTTGTCGCCCAGCAGGGTGAGCGCCAAATGTGCTTTCTTTTCCCGTTGGGTTTTGATGTCAGACGTTTCCCAATGAAACCATTTCGCAAAACGGTTGTAGATGACATCCATATCATTCTGCAATGGGGTGGGATCACCTGAACTGCCAAAGATGGATCCCAGACCATTCTTGGGGCCGGGCTGTGAATTACGACGTTTGCGGTGGTTCTCATCGGCTGTATTGCGGAGTTCCGTTGCGTCGCCATGCTCCCGTCGCAATGTGGCGGTGAGTATGATGCCTTGTTTTTCGTGGCGTTTCAGCACAGAGGAGCGTTTGGTGAACTGGAACCATTCCGGGGTCACGGTTTGTACCGTGCCGTCAGGCATCAGCAGGGTGGCTTCGGTCAGCAGTCCGCTCACACTGCAGTCGTAACAGCCTGCATTACCATAGAGGGCGGAGCCTACCGTTCCGGGCAAGTCGATGAGTCCCTCGAAACCTTTGCAACCTGCCTCGATGGCTGCAGCAGCCAATAGGCGCACGTTGACGCCGCATTCGCAGACGATGGCATCGTCGCCTATCCTAAAGTGGTCGGCTTTGCGGGTGGTAATCATGCGCTCTACATGATAACCACTCGTGTAGAGGATATTGGAGGTGTGTCCAACCAAGTCGAAGGAGAGCTGTTGCGCATAGAGTTGGCGACAGAGTGCTTCCATCTCCGCTACGCTCTCTGGCTCGTATAGCGTGTCAATCGTCCCCACATCGGAGGGTGCCACCCAGGCGATAGTGTTGATGGGGACAGCGTGACGCTCTATCATGGTCTTGTTTCAATATTAGGCCTTTGCCGGAGCCTCGTCGGTGTCTTCCTCTTTTTTGTGCCAAAAGAGTACATCCAAGCTTCCGCCGACAAAACCTAGGAAAAGGAACACCGCCGCGATGATTTTCTTTTGCGGCGAAGAGGGTTTGACAGGGATGGTGGCGGGAACCACCACGGCAAATACCGGCGTCTCTTGCTGTACCTTGGCTTTGGCGTGCTGCAGCTCGCTGGCGATGGAGTTATAAAGCTGGTATTTCAGGTTCTTCTCGTTTTGTAGGCGGTCCTGTTCTACTTTGACGCTGAGAAGGACGACGCCCTGGTGGCTGTCGACATAGTGCGCATAATTGCTCTGTGCCTGATGGTATTCCGCCTTGGCCTCCTCGTACAGGGTCTGGTAGTAAGCCAAATCTTGTTTGGCTTTGTTGGTGCGGTAGTCAGCCACACTTTGTTGCAGCAAGCTAGTGACGGTGTTGCACATGTCAGCCGCCACGTGTGCGTTCTGCGCCTTGGCACTAATGGTGATACCCATTGTTTTATTGTCAATTTCCACATCCACCAATTTTGACAGCTTCTCGATCAGGCGGGTTTCGCTTTCGGTGAGATGGTAGGGGTCTATGGTGTCGCGAGCACTCTCTTTCTCGGAGGAGAACAGGTCGCCAACCCATTTGATTGCTGTTCCCCACCAGGGTTTGCGCATGTGTTCCTTCATATAGGTGCGCACACTTACGACCTCGGTGTGATGGTCCTCTTCGTCTTCTATCGTGACATTGGAAGTGAGTAGGTTGACCATGAAGGGGGTGGACTCTTTTAGCTGAGGATAGAGGCTGGGATAGATGGCGTCGGAACCACCGGCGATGGTCGACATGCCCAACATACTGGTGATCGACCCTAATCGAGAGGTATTGGAGGAAAGTTCGGGAGCCAGTTCTGTGGTGACAGAATATTTGGGTGGGATGCTAAATGCAATTACCAGACTTATCGCAAAGGCGATAAAGCACCATATGCCAATCCGCTTCCAGCTGGATTTTAACTGTTTGTATATCTTTATGAGGTCGATGTCCAAGAACTCACCTTGGTTTTCTTCGGCTGTTTTTTTCTGCTCGTCCATATAATATGCAGATTTCTGTTGGGGTAGGGGCTGATAAAGATGTTTCCGATGCTGCGTTAAAACAGTTTAATGAGGGCAATGATGACCGATACCATAGAGGCGGCGGCAGTGCTGAGAGCCAACACCTCGGTGGTGTTTACAGGTTTGGATTCCACCTTCTGCGGCACTATAATATCGCTGCCGGGTTCAATGCGGGTACACCAGCGTGCACGTGACATGGTGCCATTGGGGTAAACGACGTAGGTACGGCATCTCTTTGCCTTGGAGCTGAATCCACCGGCTTGGTTGATATAATAGCGTGCGTGCTTGCCTTTGACATAGGCCACAGCGTTGGGACGCATTACCTCACCGTTGATGCGCACGATGCCATTGTAGCTGGGGATAGTGATTTCATCGCCGTCCTGAAGCACTACATCATAGTCGCAATTGGGACGTTTCATGGCTTTCGTGAGCTGGATACCGATGGGGAAAACCAGGGATTGAGCTTGGTCGCGTATGTCGCCAGTTACTCTGCCGTCTTCGTCAATATTTTCCATGGCGTTAAGCAAGTCCTTGCGATCGGCCGCACTGACTTCTCGTCTTAGGCGGCAGCCGTTGGCGTAGGCATTCTTCGTCAGTCCACCTGCGCGGTTCACGATTGAACTCAAGCGCTCGTCAGAAGAGGTGAGTATATATTCGCCCGGGAAAAGTACCTCGCCTTTGATGGTCACTTTCTTCTGTATGTGGTAGTCAGGGCTGCGTCTCACAATAACAATGTCGTAAGGCTCCAAGATGAAGTTATTCTCCGACAAGGACAATTCATCGGTGAATTCCATGGTGAAGACCTGTGCCAGCTGCCCAGAAGAGGTGTTGCTCTTCGGATCGTAGATACGACGGGCTACGTCGGCGCGGATGGTTGAGGCACCGTGTTTGAAACCGCCGGCACGCACCACCATGTCTTCAATGGTTGTGTTGTCAGCATAGGGGACAGAACCAGGGTGGTTTACCCAACCCATGATGTACAGGGGACCGATATCTTGCAGGCTGTTGATCTTCGAGATGACCAGCATGTCGTTTTTCTGCAGTGTGATGTCGGGGTTTTCTCCGTTCATTACCTTCTCCAAATCGATGGCCAAGGTTCGGAGGGAAAGGTCTTCGTTTTCGCGAATGATGACAGCGCGACCCAGGAAGGCGTCGGGCGTCAGGCCGTCGGCATGGGCGATGAGCTCTTTCACTGTGGTGATGCTGCCGCCCAGTTCATATTCACCGGGACGGAGCACTGCGCCTTCTATGAGGACCATGTTCTCAAAACGCTTCAGGTTGGATTCAACGGAGACGATGTCGCCGTCGGCCATTACGAATTGCGAATAGTCGGCCTCATTTAAGGTGAAGATTTGTTTTTCACGACCGCTCTTGCGGATCAGTTTCAACTGGTCTGTGTAGGCAGTGGTTGAAAAGCCGCCAGCATAGCGTATGGCGTCGGCGAGTGTCTCGCCGCGTTTGAGTTCGTAGCGCATCGGACGTCTCACCTGGCCCTCGATGGTGACCATTTGGTCATATTGCGGCACGATGATGACGTCGCCGTCATGCAGGCTGAGGTCGTCGCTCATGCTGCCGTGGTAGAAGAATTCGTAGATGTCTACTGTGTCAACGGTGGCACCGTCGCGCACAATTCGCACGTTACGCAACGAACCGGCCCCGGTGACGCCACCGGCACGGTACATGGCATTGAAAAGCGTGGTGAACGAGGAAAGACGATAGGTGCCAGGTACCTCCACTTCGCCCATGAGGTGGACGTTGATGGTGCGGATATGTCCCAGTGTCACACTGATTTGGGTGCTGCCACCAACGCCCAGTCCGGCGTAGCGGCGCGACACTGCGTGACGAATTTTCTCGGTGGCTTGCTTGAGGGTCAGTCCACTCAAAGTGAGGGCACCCACTTGAGGAATCATAATGATGCCCTCGGGCGAGATTTTTTGTTTGAAACTGGCTTCACTGGTGCCCCAAATGTCGACATTCACTTCATCGCCGGGTCCCAGCTTGTAGTTGGCCGGGGTGGCCGCATTCTCGTTGGGTTCAAACGACATACTCTTGGAATGGAACATGTCGTGACCGAAGATGTCGGAACCGCTGGACGAATGGGAGGAGTGTTCCCCCTCGGGCTGTCCCACCGGACTGATGCCGGCCGTCTGGAAACGGGCGTCGTGATGGATTGCCCCGGAAGAGGAACTTAGCGACGAGCCGCTTCTTCTTTCTATGTTTTGTTTGATATACTGCAGCTGTTCTATGGTTACGCCTTTGGTTATGAGCTCTTCACCAATCTGTTGCTCGGATTTTCCTGCCGAAGCCGCCGATTTGATATAAGCGGCGATTTCGTCGTCACTCATCTGGGCCTGCGCAATACCAGTATAGGCAAAACCGAGTAGTAGGAAAATAAGAACTTTACGCATAAACCTTTGGTATTTTGTTATTACTGTGTTTTGAATGAAATGTTTTGTGTACTTATATATGATTTTGCAAAGTTACGTTTTTTTTTGATAAGAAGCTGTTTAAGTTTGATTGATGAGCAGGGCAAACGCATGAAAATTATAGAAAAAAACTGATATTAGAAATGATTATTGGTCACCATTTGGTTACCTTTTTGACACTTTTATATCCCAATTTTGGCCACCTTTTGGGTAGAGGAAATGAAAAATCAAATATGCCGTTCATGTACTTTAAGAAAAACATTGGGTTAAATTTAAACAGCTTCTAAATTTTTTTTGTTAATTTTGCTGCGAAATTGTGGAAATGAAAAATTGCATTCACGCACTGTCTTTGTTGCTGTTCGCATGGTTGGTGACCGGTTCCGCCGAGGCGAAATCGGATAATTATCGCATCACGCTGACCATCCGAAACAACCAAGATACCGTCATGTACATGGGCTACTATTATGCAGAAGGTAGCTATGTGCTCGACACGGCACGACGTGACAAGAAAGGTCGTTTCGTGTTCAGCAGCGACAAAACGATGCTGCTCCCCGGTATGTATTTCTTCTCCGCTTCGCCGTCACGATGGATGGATTTTATCGTCTACCACGAGAAGCCCTTTTTTACTTTTGTCACCGACGAGGCTGACTGGGTGGGCAATATGGAGGTGAAGGGTTCGAAGGAGAACGATTTCTTTTTCAATTATAAGCGGGGCAGCAATCGTATCTATGCCGATTTCCAGCAGCGTTTTCATCAGGCTGACAGCGCTACGCGCCGACAATTGGAAGAGGAGATGCGGAATCAGCAGTACGACTGGAAAGAGCAGGTTATCCGTCAGAATCCGGATCGCATGATTTCGATGCTCATGCGTGCCACCAAGGACCCCCGCTCTTTGGTTCCGTTACTCTCGGCCAATGGAGATACGCTGTCGCAGCAACAACGTTATGAGTATCTGATGGAGCACTACTTCGACAGTATGCCGCTCCATGACGATATGTTGGTGCGCACGCCCAAGGCGGTCTTCTATCAGCGAGTGATGGACTACTTCGATATCTACCTCAAAGGAGCTCCTCCAGAGGAGATTATCGCCCGATCCGACAGCCTCATCGATCGGGCACGCCCCTCTCGCGAGAATTTCAAGTGGTTGGTACACACGATTAAAGAGAAGTATTTGCGCAGTAATATCACCGCCTACGAAGCGGTGGCTGTCCACATGATTCAACGCTACTATGCCTCTGGCGAAGCTTTCTGGTGCGCCTCGTCCACGATTGACGAAATGACGGCAATGGCGGAGAAATGGGACAAACTGCTTATCGGTCGCACCGCGCCCGAGCTGATATTGTTCGACACACTGCGGGTGCCTCATTCGCTGCACCATCTGCCCAACCGTTACAAGCTGCTGGTGTTCTGGTCGCCTACTTGCGGCCACTGTAAAACCATGGTTCCAGCCATTTACGAGGCTTACAAGCGACTGTCCGAGACGTATGATATCGGTACATTTGCCATACTCAGTGAACCCGACGATGCCACTCGTCCGTTGTGGCACAAGTTTATCGCAGACCATCACCTCGATTGGCTCAATCTGGATGGCGGAGAAGCCAACATTGACTGGCACGATGTCTATAATGTCATCACCACGCCGCAGATGTTTTTGCTCGATGAGGAAAACCGTATCATGGCCAAGAAGTTCAACGCCGAATCTTTCGAAAAGATAGTAAATGCTTTGTGTAAACCGATTGAGAAAAGATAATTACAGATTTCATAGCTAATGAGTTTTGTAAACCTCTAATTATTATTGAGAACACGAATCTAGCGAATCTAACGAATTATTATTCGTGTTATTCGTGCAATTCGTGTTCGAACAAGACGAATAATTAGTGGTTGCCTTTCATCGTTAAACCGTAAATAACAAATACCATTCAGTATGAAAAAAATATTCACCTTAACCGCAATGACCGTCGTCCTCTGTGCCATGACGGCTTGCAAGGACAAGAAAAATATGGATAATCCGTTCTTTTCGGCGTGGAACACGCCCTATGAAATCCCCGATTTTGCTCGCATCAAGACGGAGCATTATATGCCTGCTTTCGAAGAGGGCATGCGTCAGCAGAAAGCCGCCATCGACTCTATCGTCAATAGTAGCGAGGCTCCTACATTTGCCAATACCATTGAGGCTTACGAATACAGTGGCGAGCTGTTGAGCCAGGTGGCCAGCGTCTTTTTCAACCTCAGCGAGTGTGAGAACAGTCCCGAGATGGAGGCCATCGCCGAAGAGGTGACACCTAAGCTGTCGGCACATGGTGACGATATCGCGCTCAATGCCGCCCTGTTCCAGCGCGTCAAGACGGTCTATGACCAATATTTCCATGCCGACGGTACGTGCGACAGTGGCAACCTCAACGCCGAGCAGCTCCGTTTGCTCGAGGAGACCTATAGGGGTTTTGTGCGGGGTGGTGCCAATGTGCCGGCCGACAAACAGGAGCGTTTCCGTCAGCTCAACGAACAGATTGCTTCGCTGACGCTGCGCTTTGCACAGAATGTGCTCAAGGCCACCAACGCCTACAAGCTGGTGCTCGACAGCACCCAGCTCGACGGCATGACGACTGACCAGATTGCAGCGGCCCGCGAGGCGGCCGATGCCAATCCCGAAACAAAGGGTAAATATGTGGTTACGTTGCACATGCCTTCGTGGGAACCTTTTATGATGAACAGCTGTCGTCGTGACCTCCGCGAGCAGGCTTGGACCGCCTACACGTCGCGTTGTGCCGGTGGCGAGTACGACAACACCAAGATTATCGATACGTTGGTCAACCTGCGTCTCGAACGCGCCAATATTCTGGGCTTCCCCACCCATGCCGCTTACGTGCTGGACGACTGCATCGCCAAGACTCCCGAGGCGGTCAACAAATGCTTGATGCAGATTTGGCAGCCGGCACTCAAAAAGGCCAAGACCGAATGTGCCGAGTACCAGCGCATGATTGCCGCAACCGATGCATCCGCCAAGCTGCAGCCGTGGGATTGGCGTTTCTACAGCGAGCGCCTGCGTCAGCAGCGCTACCAGCTCGACGACGATGTGGTGCGTCCCTACTTCTCGCTCGACGGCGTGCGTGAGGGCGCATTCATGGTGGCCAATAAACTGTACGGCATCACCTTCCGCGAGAACCCCGACCTGCCGACCTATAACACTGAGGCCCACGCCTACGAGGTGTTGGACGGTGGTAATGTGATTGGCATCCTTTATATGGATTTCTTCCCGCGCGAGAGTAAGCGCAGCGGTGCCTGGATGACCGAATTCCGCGGCCAGCATTACACACGTGATGGTAAGAATGTTATCCCCATTATCCAGGTGGTTTGCAATTTTACCAAGCCGACGGGCGATAAGCCGTCGCTGCTCAACTTCGACGAGAGCGAGACCCTGTTCCATGAGTTCGGTCACGCCCTCCACGGCTTGCTCAGCAAGTGCCATTATGGTTCTTTGGCCGGTACCAATGTGCCGCGCGATTTCGTGGAGCTGCCGTCGCAGATTATGGAGAACTGGTGCCGCAACCCGCAGGTGATGAAGGAATATGCCCGTCACTATCAGACCCATGAGGCAATTCCCGACAGCTTGATCAACAAGATTGCCGCGGCACAGACCTATGGTCAGGGTTTCATCAATACTGAGTTGTTGGCGGCATCGCTGCTCGACATGGACTACCACACCATTGCTACCCCGCAGCATGTCGACCCTATGGTGTTCGAGAAAGAGGCACTCGACCGCATCGGTCTGATTCCTGAGATTGTGTCTCGCTACAAGAGCCCTTATTTCCAGCATATCTTCACCACGGGCTATGATGCTGGCTACTACAGCTACACATGGACGGCCATCCTCGATGCCGACGCCTTCCAGGCGTTCAAGGAAAGTGGCGACCTCTACAATCCGGAGTTGGCTCGCAAGTTCCGCACGATTCTCGAGAGCGGCAACACACGCGACCTGATGCAGCTCTATCGCGACTTCCGTGGTCACGACCCGTCAGTCACCCCGCTGCTCCGTAACCGTGGCTTGCTGTAATTCGAAACTATTGTTTCCATTCGTCCCATCCAACGTATCCGTCCATGAAAAAAGTTCTGCTTGTCTTTGGTACCCGTCCCGAGGCTATTAAGATGTGCCCGCTGGTGAAGCGGTTCCAAAACTACCCCGATGATTTTGAGACAATGGTCTGTGTGACTGGCCAGCACCGTCAGATGCTCGATCAGGTGCTCTCCGTTTTCGATGTCAAGCCCGACTATGACCTCAATATTATGCAGCAGGGACAAGACCTGTATGATGTCACATCGCGTGTGCTGGTTGGCATGCGCGATGTGATACAGCAGACCTCACCCGATGTGGTGTTGGTGCATGGCGACACCACCACCAGTTTTGCTGCGGCTCTCGCTGCCTTCTACCAGCATGTGGCGGTGGGTCATGTCGAGGCGGGTTTACGCACATACAACACCTATAGTCCATGGCCGGAGGAGCTGAACCGACAGCTCACGGGACGTATTACCACCTACCACTTTTCTCCCACGCCGCTCTCCGAGCAGAATTTGCGGTCGGAGCATGTACAGGGAGAGATTATCGTCACGGGCAACACCGTTATCGACGCGCTCCACATGGTGGTCGACAGACTGCATACCGACAATCAGCTGACGGCGCAGGTTGCCAATAATCTGCTTCAGGCAGGATACGATCTGAACCGTCTGTCCGACGGTCGTCGCATGGTGTTGATAACGGGACATCGTCGCGAGAATTTTGGTGAGGGCTTCATCAATATGCTCTCCGCCATCAAAGATCTTTCCGAGCAGTTCCTGGGGGTCGACTTTGTCTATCCAATGCACCTCAACCCCAATGTGCGCCGTCCTATCAGTGAGTTGTTTGGCATCGATACCGCCATTGACTCCTCTGTGCAAGCCATCGGCAATCTGTTCTTCATCAATCCTTTGGAATATCTGGAGTTTGTTATGATGATGGAGCGTTCTACACTGGTGCTTACCGACTCGGGTGGCATCCAGGAGGAGGCCCCCGGACTGGGCAAGCCGGTGCTGGTGATGCGCGACACTACCGAACGTCCCGAGGCGGTTGAATCGGGTACCGTGAAGTTGGTGGGTACCAACAGAGAACTGATCGTCCGTGAGACGTCACGCTTGCTTACCGATGCAGCCTACTACGATCAAATGCACCGCGCCGTCAACCCCTATGGCGACGGCCATGCCTGCGAACGTATCGTGCAGATGTTGCTCGGTGCGTGAAGTCCGACGAGAAAAGCGATGAATTTCGCTTTTTCTTAATTTTTTATTATCTTTGCAAAATATCTGGTGCAGGTGCGCCGGCATTTGTTGTATTGCTACCATTTAAGTATGTCAGAAATTCAGCGCATTGTTTTGAAAAATGGCGTCACGCTTTTCCCTTTTGTATCCAAGGATGAGGTGGTGGATTACGCGGATAAAAAGAAATGTATCCTTATCGCCATGAATGCGGGGAAGGTGGGACGTTCAAGTGAGGAGATGGTGTCTATTATCAACCGTAATGTGGGCTATGCAGACGGCATTGCCGCGGTTGAGGTGCTTAAAAAAAGAGGCATCAAAAATGCGACAAAGATTCCGGGGTGCGAATTGTGGCTTGATATCGTGTCACGAAAATATAAAGACTCCACTTTCTACTTGGTTGGTGGCAAGCAAGAGGTGATAGATACTGTGGTGGAGAAGTTGCAAAAAGATTTTCCGGGCATACACATTGCCGGCTATCGTAATGGTTATATGAGTGACCAAGATGAGAAGGCGCTTATTGATGATATTGCCACAAAAAAACCAGATGTTGTATTTGTGGCAATGGGATCCCCCAAGCAGGAATTGTTGATGGAACGTATGCAGTCGCTGCATCCGGCTATATACCAAGGTCTCGGTGGTAGTTTCGATGTCTATACGGGTCGTATGAAACGAGCACCGGAATGGTGGATTAAGCACAATCTGGAAGGCCCATACCGCGTGATGACTGATCTCAAGAAATGGAAACGTTTTGTGCAGGATTTGTGGGTGATGGTTAAAATTAAGCTGGGATGTATATGAATTACAACGGCTACCGCATAGAACAGGTTCGTACGGATGATGCAGCCTTGCGAGAGTCCCAAGCGCTGCTGCAGTTGGTGTTTGAGAAGCACGCCGACAAATTCAGTTTTGATTATGTCAAATGGATGTATGCGGAGAATCCAGTGGGTCAAATTGTTGGATTCAATGCCTACGCTGACGATATTTTGGCGGCGCACTATGTTGCAATGCCCATCTATCTGAATATCCAAGGTCGGAAAACCTTGGGTCTTTTGTCCTTGAATACCGTCACACATCCCGACCATCGGGGAAAGCGCTTGTTTACTGTCTTGGCGGAACAGACCTATCAATATGCAGCCGAGAATGGTTATCAATTTGTTGTTGGTGTGGCCAATGCCAACAGCACACATAATTTTTTAAAAAACCTACATTTCAATTTGGTGGGTTCTTTGACGCTCAAGGTTGGCTTCGGCACCTGTATCTATCCCCAACGTACCTATACTTTCAGCCATTTTTGGGATCAGGATACTTTGGGATGGCGTTTGCGTAACCCCTCGATGAAATACTACAAAAATGACGAGATCATTACGGGGCCCATCGCTGTGGGATGTAAGAAATTAGTCTGCCACAATGGGGCGGAGATGGTCTCGTTGCCGAAACTGCGCTTCCGTCCGCTCAACCTTTATATTGGTTATGGAGTGGAGTTGCGTAAAGGTTTCTATTTCTCATTGCCCAAATTTATTAAACGTTCTCCCTTTAATCTCATCTTCAGGGATTTGACGGGTGGTACTTTGCCGCAAATGACAAGTGATAACGTTTTCTTTGAACTAATAGATTTTGATGTCGCATGAATGTACTTTCATTTGATATAGAAGAGTGGTTTCATCTGCTTGATTTCGGTGCCACAGAAGGTGAGGAACAGTGGAACGGTTTCGAGACCCGTATCTATGGCAATATGGATCGCATCTTTCAACTTCTGGAGGAGACGAATACCAAGGCTACTTTTTTCATCTTGGGTTGGATTGCCAAGACTTATCCCGATGTGGTGCGCCGTATAGCGGAAAAGTATCAGATAGGTACCCACACAATGAATCATCAGCTGGTGTGGAAGCAGAGTCGAGAATCTTTCAGGGAAGATGTGACATCGTCTATCAAATTGCTGGAAGATATCACAGGACAAAAGGTGGAGTGTTTCCGTGCTCCGGGCTATTCCATCCGCGAGTCCGAGGCTTGGGCGTTTGAAATTCTTTCCGAGGCGGGTATAAAATACGATTCGTCAGTGTTCCCAGCCACCCATGCACACGGGGGTATGCCTTCTTTTGGTGGCGATGCCGAGCCTAGCATCATCACCCACAATGGGGTTGAAATGAAGGAGTTCCCGATTAGTGCTAAACGGATAATGGGAAAGTCTTTGGTTTTTAGTGGCGGCGGTTATTTTAGGCTCCTGCCGTACTGCCTTATCAATCGCTTCTCCAAGCAGTGTGGTGATTACCTGTTGAGCTATATTCATCCGCGTGACTTGGATGCGGAACAGCCCATGCTGGAGGGTCTGCCCTTGAAACGCCGCTTCAAATCGTATGTGGGATTGAAGGGCGCAGAGAAAAAGCTCCGTAAGTATTTGTCAGACTACCGTTTTACCGATATCGAAACGGCTGCAGCAAGGATTGACTGGACATCGGTGCCTGTAGTGGCCATTTGAAAGTGACTTATTTGTCTTTGGGGTAGTATTTCACTACAGCACTGCCTTCAATTACAACCTCTTTCTTTTCGTTGGTGCACACCGTGTTGAGATACAGGATGTGTTTCTCGGGATTGATGCGTTCAACGGTTACTGTTGCCGTCAGGACATCGTCGGTATAGGCGGGTTTCCGAAAATCCATGTCCTGATGGAGGTAGATGGCACCTTCGCCAGGGAGTATGTTGCCGATGACGGCGCTAATCAGTGATCCACTGAGAAAACCATGTATGATGCGTCTGCCAAACAGTGTCTTGGCGGCGTAGGCCTCATCGAGGTGTATGGGGTTGATGTCCAGGCTCATCTTGGAAAAAGCATCCACTTCTTCCTGGCTAAATTGTTTTGACATCGAGGCGCTCTGTCCTACGAAAAAGTCACTCATCGTTGTAATAGGTTAGAGGTTGGAGAGTAGTTCGTTGATTTTCTGTCGGGTCTCGTCGGTGATGTGCAGGTTGCCGTAGATAGATTTTCCTTTCAACAGCAGTTCCGCGGCCGTTCGTACATAACCCTTTGCGTCGATAATCGACACTTCGCTGGTTCCCAGGGGGAAAGTTTTCATGGCACCTGATGCGATCAAATCCTCGCGGATGGAGTTGCACGCCCGCATGGAGGAGGCCTCCGGGTTGTGGCATTTGGTGACAACCTGATGCACCTCGCCCTTTGTGTCGGTGACGGCAACCGTATAACTCTTTTTAGTATATACATTCACGGGGTAGAGGTCACCGATAAGGTCCTCAATCACATGGGTAAAAGTCATGCTGTCTAGATCGACGCCGAACAGAAGAATCTTACCGTTGCGCTCCATGAGTTTGTAATAGGGGCTGTGCGGGCCGAATGGCGTCGTGTCCAGATGGTGTTCGTTGACATAGTAATCGGCATCCTTTCCAATGGCCACGGTGGAGTGGGTGGGGTGCAGGGATCGGACGGCACCCGCCTTGCCCATGATGATGTTGTTGACGGCACCCATGGCGTTGGGGGCTGTACGTATGTCCAAGTCGGTGGTGGCGTCGAGGAATTCTTTCATGGTGGTGCGGAAAGGCAGGGCGGAAACGAGTAGCGTGTGCTTCTCCAGATCGACCAGGTCGCAGATGACCTCCGCAATCCATTCCTTGCCGCCGTCGATGGCGTAGCCTATTTTACGCAGCGACGTGTGGAGATAGATGTCGCTGTCAATGCCGCATTTCCTGAGCACATCCAGAATCTCCTCTTTCGACAGCGTCTTCTCTTTTTTCAAGCGGTCGGATTTGGCCAAATCTCTCTTTTCTTTTATGTTTCTGAGCCAGTTTATTACAAAAGCCGGCATAAGACTAACTAACAGCTTCTTCATTATGTGGTATGTTTATATGTTTGCAATCGTGGTAAATTGGTGACCATCCTTGACGGCCTTGCTGCAGAATCTGCCTAAAGCCTCGATAGAGTAGGGGGTTGCCAGTTTCGGATGACCAATCACGCAGAATAATTCATCGCCGCGCTTCTCGGCCTTTCGCAGACTGTCATAAAGATAGCTGATTTTCAGTCCGTCAATGGTGGAGAGCGAAAGGGCGCGTCGGGTCAGTCGCTCTACAATGCTATCCGTTGCGGTCTTTACACTGTCGCCATCGCCGATTTTCAGGTGTTTTTTGCTCTTCAAAAGGCGGGTCAGCACCAGTCGCCAGTAAAAGGTCGGTGAGACAGGATACATGTTCAAGGGTATCTCTGTGAACCGTCCCTCTCTCACCTCCACCGCCAGGTCGTCCTCAAATGTGTATCGCGACAACTGGGGACAGCCGAGGTAGTCGTATTGCTGGTGGTCGGAGTTGTATCGGGTGCCTGGGCATGCCGACGAGTCCACCGTGATACCGTTCTCCAAAAATAACGGCTTGATGTCTTCGAAAGGCTGTGCGGAGAAACCGCCGGCTCGGAATGCGTGGGTCTTGTACCCTACAATCTCGTCCAGCAACGCCTTGCTATTCTTGAACAGAATGGCCGCCTCTTCTTTGGGCACGTCCGTCAGTTTGTAGTGCTGTTGGTCAAGTGTCCAGTTGTTGCCGTCGAAGGTGGAATAGTACCACTGTGGATGGATATGTAACTGTACGTCGTGGCCCGCTTTAACCAACGTCTGCAATTCTTTTGTAACGGTTTGTAGGTCATGCTTCAGCGCAGGCTGGCTTCCTGACAACGCTTTCAGTTTATACAGATAGGCGGCGTCGGCAAACAAGGTGAATTTGGCGTCGAATGCATCCACCTTTTGCAACAACTTGTGCATCGGCTCCACCAGACATTTCTCCACCGATCCGGTTCGCAATCCGAGGAACAATTCATAGTCCAAGGTTAGCAATATTTTCATACGCCCAGTTTTGATTTTTCGTAGTAGGATAGCGCATTCATCATAAAGGCTTGACTCCAACGCATCAGCGACGCCTTGTTGGCAAACCATTTGTGGTGTTGGAAGTAGAAATAGTGTTTCCGCTTCGACCACATGTTGTCCATCGTCCAGTCATAGACGTTGCGAGCCAGTGTTGCATTTTCTTCGTAGAGGCCCAGCTTGTACAGCATGGGGAATAGCGATCCGCAACAGTGTATGTCAATGGGGTACTGCTTGTTGTGGTAATATTTGGGAACGCCGTTCGCATCGAAATGATGCTGTAGCATAAAGTCGGCGCCACGTTTCAGGCAGTCGTCATATCGGTCAGATCCAGTGATATGTTTGTATTCCCAGATAGCCTCCAAATTGTAGCCGGTATGGAAGTTGTCAATCCATGTCTGTACGGGCAACAGTCCGTATTTCCAGCTGCCGTCGGCCGCTTGGTCGCGCACACAGGTTTCGATGGCTGTCTGGGCAAGGTTCAGGTATTCTTCATTGTGCTCATACTGATAGCATTGCAGCAGGATTCTGGCGGCCAGCAGGGAGGCGTTGTATACTGTGTCATTCCCGCTGTACTGCGAGTAGGAGAACATAAATCCCTCTTTGTAGGGCGTGCGGTGTAGGTCTTGCAGGACAAATGTCGCCGTTTCAAGAGCTGCGTTTTTGAAAGCATCCTCTTTTGTCAGCGTATAGGCGTGAAGCAGCGCGTCCACTGCAAACGACGAGGCGACGGCCGTCGGGGTGTTGGCGGGGAATTGAAAGTTTCTGGCTTGCCATGTGGTAGGATAGCCCCAGCCAGCGCCTTTATCTGCTTTGTGACGTTGCGTCAACAGCAAGTGTCCCAGATAATTGATTTTTTCCAAGCAGACCGCTTTGGACAGGGGAGCCTTTTGCTCGTCGGTGCATGCGACTTCATAGAGATTGCAGTAAGCATTGAGAAACAGTGCGATGCCTTTCCCGTTATGGTAGGTGGGTATGCGCATCAGGGGACGCATGTTGATGTACCCCAGTCGGTGTCCTGTCAACTGCAGAAAACCAAAGCGTATCAGGTTGTTTTTCCCTATCGAGGTATGGGTCATCAGCCAACAGTCGACACTGTCGGCCACGTCGTGACCTTTATAGTCTCTATCGCTGCAATAATCATGCAGTTGCGAAATGGTTTCCGATAATGCTAAATCATTCATCATTAGTTATAACGATTTAGAAAAGACTTTATTGTTAGTATACTTTAGTATTAAGGGAATTTTATGTAAATTTGCAACTAAAATATCAGCGCATTGTGCGCTGTAATGTATTTATATTTTTGCAAATAAGAAGAATATGTTTGTCAATGTAATTGGATTGGGCTACATTGGACTGCCTACAGCATTGATGATGGCTTCCCACGGAGTGGAAGTTGTCGGTACCGATTATAACGAGAAAGTGGTGGAGCGCCTCAATAGTGGACATACGACTTTTAGCGAGGAGGGTTTGGATGAATTGTTCCAGAACGCGGTACGCGCCGGCATCCGCTTCTCCACATCGTATGAGAAAACGGATATGTACATCGTCTCGGTTCCTACCCCCTATGACGAGGAGACCAAGCAGGTTGATGCGACCTATGTCGTCGCGGCGGTACGCAATGTGTTGCAGGTCTGCCACAAAGGCGCTGTCGTTGTCATCGAGTCCACCATCAGTCCGGGAACCATTGACCGGTATGTACGTCCCGAGGTGGAAAAGGCTGGTTTTAAGGTGGGTGCCGACATCCATCTGGTCCATGCCCCCGAGCGTATCATCCCAGGCAATATGATTTACGAGTTGCTCCACAACAACCGCACCATCGGTGCCGACAACCGTGAGGTGGGAGAGCGGGTCAAGCAGTACTACGCCTCCTTCTGTCAAGGTGAAATCGTGGTCACCGACATCCGTACCGCCGAGATGACCAAGGTGGTCGAGAATACGTTCCGTGCTGTCAACATCGCTTTTGCCAACGAGTTGGCGCGCATCTGCCGTCACGACAACATGGATGTCTACGAGATTATCCGCATCTGCAATATGCACCCTCGTGTCAACATCCTGCAGCCGGGCCCCGGTGTCGGAGGACACTGCATCCCTGTCGACCCGTGGTTCTTGGTGGGCGACTATCCCGAACTGACAAATGTTATTGGCGCCAGCATGCGCACCAATGCCAGCCAGCCGGCCTTTATTCTGGAGCGCATCCAGGATATCATGAAGCAAAAAGGCATCACCGACTTCGGCCAGGTGGGTCTCTATGGTTTGACCTACAAGGAGGATGTCGACGACGTGCGCGAGAGTCCTACGGCCCAGCTGCTCAGTTTGAAGGTCAACGGTGCAACGCCGCAATTCAAGACCTTCGACCCCTTTGTCGAAAGGGATATTGCACAGAACCAGTATCATGACTTCGATCGTTTCTTGGCTGATGTCAAGATGATTGTCATCATGGTCAAGCATCACCACATACGTGAAGATTGGAGTCGTATCAGCGACAAGGTGATATTTGATTGTCAGAATATTTGCCCGCTCGAAGGCGTCTTCCATATTTAATATCTCCCATTTAGACCGCTATCGTAACAAAGTATCCTATGGAGTTGCCTTTGAAATTTAAAATCTCCAAGAGGGATGCTTTCTATTATGCGATAGTGTTTCTCAGTGCCGGACTCGTTCTGAGTAATGTGTCGGGTATTGTTCCGTTGGCGTTGTTGGCGGTATTGTCCGCACCGCTTATTTTTAATCCCGCGGCTATCATCCCCTTGCTCTATCTTAGCTCCTGGCACAATGGCTTCTTGATTATCCCGGGATTAACCCACTTTTTTTACCTATTCCTGCTAATTGTCTCGTTGTACGTTACCCGACGAAAACACCAGTATGCAATATTGTGGGGATTTCCCGTGTACATATATATTGCCATACCGCTGTTGTTCTGGTTCTTATGGACTGGCTTTCGAGCGGTGTCGGGTGATGCATTCCCTAGTATCAAGATTGCGGCGAGTCTCTCTCTAATGATTATCGGCTCGGTTTTGAAGATTGAGAACATGGAGTTCAGCCGAAAGTGTGTGGTGTGGATTGCCCTCGGTTCCACCGTTCTCTTCACAGCAATTGCGTTGCTGCACCCGTTTTATGTGGAGCATGAAGGCTCTACATTACGAGTGGGTCCGAAGAAGGCGACGTTGCACTTGTCTGTGATGCCGGGTGTGAACCCCAATATCGCTGCCCGTGTTATGGCGTTGAATTTTGTTATTCTGTATGCGGAGGCGTTCCGCCAGAAGAAGATATGGATGGGGGCCGTATCAATGGTAAATTTGATACCGGTTATGCTGTGCGGCAGTCGCACCACGATGTTAGCTATGGCGGTGGTCATTATGCTGTTGCCTGTCTTGTCACGAGGCTTGAATTGGAAGAATATTCTTCTTGGCGGTGCTGTTTTTGGTATATTGGCACTCTTGTATACGCTGGGTGGTGACTTGAACGACCAAAAAGAAATGACGGTCGATTCTGTCGTGGAGGATGGCGGACATGGGCGTTTGATTACCATGGAGGGTCTTTTTACTACGGTGATTCCACAGCATCTGTTGGCGGGCATTGGTACAGGAAGAGATAATTTTACCGAAATGGGTTTTGGCTATGATGCCGACAATATGTACGTCGATGTACTGGCACAGATAGGTTTGGTGGGTTTTCTGCTATTCTTTGCGTGGTATTTTGCCTTTATGCGGCATTATCTACCTCGGCGCTACACCTATTCCGATAAATGTTTAGCGAGGGGATTCCTGTACATCTTTTTGGTGATGGGTATCGGTATCTCTTTGGTGGATACCTATGGCTTGTATTTTTGCTTTACATACCTTATTTTGTTGCGCAATGCCGAACCAGAGTATGTCGGAACCCGTTGGCGCATACGGTTCAGTGAAGGCCGTCTAACCCTCTCAAAGAAACTACAGTGTTGAGATTGTCTTTAATCGCTAACCCATAATCACCAACCATTCTCAATAACCCATAACCACTAACCCGTCTCAATAACCTATAACCCATAACCAATAACCACTAACCCATAACCTTTCCCAATGTTCACCTACAGCGTTATCATCCCTCACAAAAACTGTGTGCCATTGCTGCTGCGCTGTTTCAACAGCATCCCGCTCCGTGACGACATACAGGTTGTGATTGTAGACGATGTCAGCACTTTGACGGAGGAGGAGCATGCACAACTGGAGTCGCTTCGATCGTCGCGGGTACAGGTGCTGTTTTTGGAGACAACACATTTCGCCGGCGGTGCGCGCAATGAGGGATTGGCGTTGGCTGAAGGACGCTGGTTGGTGTTTGCCGATTCCGACGACTACTTCACCGAAGAGGCTTTTAAGGTGATGGATGACTGGAAGGATTCGGCATACGATATGGTCTTTTTTGCCCATGAATCGCGGTTGTCGGATTCGCTGGAGCAGACTGTCCGTTCCGATGAACGCAGCGAGTATGTGCAACGGCTGGCCCGCGACAAGGGTGACAAGCAGGCCGACGAGATGCTGCGCTACCAGAACCCTGTTCCGTGGGCACGTATGGTGCGTCGCGAGTTGGTGGAGACACACCATCTCCAATTCGACTGTGTGCGTGCCTCCAACGATGCGATGTTTGCATTGTATGCGGGTTACTATGCCCAAAGCGTTGCCGCCGACAATAGGGTCACCTACTGTGTCACGGTGCGCGAAGGCTCTCTTACCCGAACCACCAGTCGTGAATCGGCCTACTGTCGCTACGAGGTGGCGGTGCGCAAATACTGTTTCTTGCGCGACCACAACCTCGACCACATGCTGCCTTGGCTGACTGCACGGGTATGGGGTGCTTTGCGCCATTACGGATTTTCAGAGTTTCGTCGTTATTATCGGTTGGCACGCGCCAATCATGTCAATATCTGGTTGGGTATCACTCAGCGTTTTCACCGTTAGCCTATGAAGAAGATACTCCTTGTTACGGAAAAGGTGATGCACTATCGTAGTCGCATCTACAACTATTTTTACGATTTGTTTCAGCAGCAGGGCTACGAGTTCCATGTGTTGAGCGATGAATACCAACCCGTCGACTGCCCCATCCGCTACCGCCAGCATCGCTGTGCCCTGAAATTGGGCGAAGTGACCCGCAAGGTAAGTGAGATTCAACCCGATGTCGTCATCACGTTCATTGGACTGCGGGTGGGCATTATATTCCGATTCCTCCGTTGGTGCCGTCGACGTTCTTTGCCGTTGATCTATTGGGGTCACGGCATGAATCTGAAGAATGCCGCTAGTCCGCTGTGGCGCTGGGTCAACCATCGGCTTCATCGCCAATATGACGCACTCATTCTTTACTCGCCGGCACAGCTGAATTTGATTGATTCTTCTTGTCGCAACCGGACGTTCATTGCTATGAATACGTTGGACTTCAGTGATGTGGACAAGAATGCAATGCGCTCTCCCGACGAGGTGAAAGCTTTTTACGGCATCAAGGAGTCGCGGATTGTGATGTACATCAGTCGCATCATGCCCCGCAAAGGATTGGATATTCTGCTGCGCCTGTTCCGCAACGAGCCCGATGTGGCACTCGTCGTGGTGGGTGGCGGCGCCACTCCCGAGCAGCTGCAGGTGATGCAGGAGACGCCGAACTTCTATTATTTGGGTGAGAAATACGGCGTCGAGGTCGACGAGATTTATCAGCTGAAAGGGGTGTTCAGCACCCCGGGACACATCGGTCTGGCCATCAATCAGGCCATGTATTGGGGCAAGCCGGTGGTGGAACTGCCGGGTCCCCATGCACCGGAGATCTGTTATCTGCACAATGGCGAGAACGGTTTTATTGAGGAGACCGAGGAGGCGTTGAAAAATCGTATCATGCAGTTGCTGACGGATGAAGAGCTATATCAGCGTGTTTCCGCCGCCGCCCGTGCGACCTACGAAAAAGAGATGCCCATTGAGACCATGTTCGAAGGTTTCATGCAGGCCGTCAACTGCGCCATAAACCGCCATAAAACCCAATAACCATTCGTATGCCTTCATCGGGCGTACACAGGGGTACGCCCCTACAAAAAAACACTACAATACATTTGCCTTAATTACAAAATACAATAAAACCATTTACCATTCTCAATAACCCATAACCACTAACCATTTACTAAACTATGTCCTCTCCCGAAATAATGTCTCCGGTTGGCTCCTATGAGAGCTTGCAAGCTGCCATCCAGGGTGGTGCCGATGCCGTCTATTTCGGGGTGGGCCGGCTCAATATGCGGTCTCGTTCCGCCGCCAATTTCACCGTCGCCGACCTGCCTCGGCTGGCTTCCATCGCCCGTGAGGCTGGAGTGCGTTCCTATCTCACGGTCAACACAGTGGTCTACAACGAAGAACTGGAGGAGATGCGCGAATTGCTGCGTGCTGCTCAGCAGGCGGGTGTCAGTGCCATCATCGCCTCCGACTTTGCCGTCATCACCTCCGCCCGCGCCATGGGCATCGAGGTGCATGTCTCTACGCAGTGCAACGTTTCCAATGTTGAGGCGGTGCGCTACTACGCCCAGTTTGCTGACGTGGTGGTCACGGCGCGCGAGCTGTCGTTGCGGCAGGTGGCAGACATCGTGGAATACATCCGTCAGAACGATATCCGCGGTCCCCGCGGCGAGTTGCTGCAGGTTGAGCTCTTCGTCCACGGCGCCCTCTGCATGTCGGTCAGCGGAAAATGTTACCTCAGTCTCGACGCTTACAACCACAGCGCCAACCGTGGCGCCTGCCTACAACTCTGCCGCCGTCAGTATCTGGTCAAAGATTTGGAGTCGGACATCGAACTGGTGGTCGACAACAAATATATTATGTCCCCCAAGGATCTCTGCACCATTGGTTTCCTCGACAAGATTGTCCGTGCCGGCGTCTCGGTGCTGAAGATTGAAGGGCGGGGGAGGAGTGCCGACTATGTGCAGACCGTCACCCGCTGCTATCGCGAGGCGGTCGACGCCATTGCCGACGGCACCTACAGCCAAGAGAAAATTGAGGGCTGGATGCAGCGCCTCTCCACTGTCTTTAACCGCGGCTTCTGGGACGGCTACTATCTGGGTCGCACCATGGGTGAATGGAGTGAGCGCTACGGCTCCCAAGCCACTGAGAACAAGGTTTATCTGGGTCGTATCACCAACTACTATCCCCGTCCCCATGTAGCAGAGGCACGATTGGAAACGGCGGAACGGCTTTGTGCGGGCGACCGCATCATGGTCATTGGCTCCACGACGGGTGTCTACAGCGGTACTGCCGATGAGTTGCGACTGGACCGCGACCCTATCCCCGAGGTACACCAGGGAGACCTCTTCAGTTTCCCCACCACCGAACTTCTCCACCGCGGCGACAAGCTCTACCGCATTGATACCGTCATTGACGAATACTAAATACAATAGAATCAACCCCTAATCCATCCTCAATAACCAATAACCCCTAACCAATAACCCTTAATTTCTCCCCATGCCCAAAGCCAAGACCTACTTCTTCTGCCGCAACTGTGGCTACCAGTCCTCCAGTTGGCTGGGACGCTGTCCCGAGTGTGGGCAATGGAACACCTTCGAGGAGGAGGTGGTACGTGCTGCGTTACCCACGAGTGCCTCCAGGTCGAGTTCCGCCGAGGCGGCGTCGGCACCGAAACTGTTGCAGGAGGTTGTCTATAGCGAGCATACCCGCATCCCGACAGGTTGTGCCGAGTTCGACCGGGTGCTGGGCGGCGGTTTGGTGCCAGGCTCCATCGTGCTGCTGGGCGGCGAGCCGGGTATAGGCAAGAGTACGCTGCTGCTGCAGACGGCCTTGTCCATTCCAGACAAACGGCTGCTTTATGTCAGTGGCGAGGAGAGCGAGCAGCAAATCAAGATGCGCGCCGAGCGCATTGGCACCGCCACTGCGGGCGAAACGCAGCAGTGCTATGTCGTTGCCGAGACGGTGACGCAGCGCATCTTCGAGCATGTCGACGCTGTCAAGCCCGACATCCTCGTTGTCGACTCCATACAGACTATCTCCACCGAGAGCATCGATTCGTCGGCAGGCTCTATCTCGCAAATCCGCGAGTGTACTGCCGAGCTGCAACGTTTCGCCAAGGAGAGCGGTGTACCGGTACTTTTGGTGGGACATATCACCAAGGACGGCTCCCTGGCGGGACCCAAGGTGATGGAGCATATCGTCGACGCGGTGCTCCAGTTCGAGGGCGACCGCAACTATGGCTTCCGCATCCTGCGGGCCTTGAAAAACCGTTTTGGCTCCACTGCCGAGTTGGGCATCTTCGAGATGTGTGGCGATGGACTGCGGCAGGTCTCCAATCCATCGGAGTTCCTTATCGGTCATCGCGACGAGACGCTCAGCGGCGCTGCCATCGCCGCCACCCTTGAGGGGGCGCGTCCCCTGTTCGTCGAGGTGCAGTCGCTGGTCTCCACCGCCGTCTATGGCACGCCGCAGCGTAACGCCAACGGTTTCGACCTGCGTCGCATGAACATGTTGCTGGCGGTATTGGAGAAACGCTGTGGTTTCAAGCTGGGGGCCAAGGATGTCTTCCTCAACATCGCTGGTGGATTGCGTGTCAACGACCCTGCCATCGACCTGGCCGTGGCCTGCTCTATTCTCTCCAGCAATGTAGACATCCCCATCAGTCCGCGTGTCTGTATGGCTGCCGAGCTGGGACTCAGCGGCGAGGTGCGTCCTGTGGCGCGTGTGGAACAGCGCATCGCCGAGGCCGACCGTCTGGGTTTTGAACAGATACTCGTCTCCAAATACAGTTCCCGAATTGCCAAACGAGGCTATAAAATACATATTGTAGAGGTGGGCGTCATCGAGGAGGCCCTCAAAGCTCTTTTTACGTAATAGTTCTTCCAACGTATTAACATTAAATGCAAATCAATATGAAAAGAATCTTTATCAGTTTGTTCCTTCTGGCCTTTTGTGGTCTGGTGTATGCGGCACCCGTCAGTCCGGAGCGTGCCCGACAGGTGGCCTATCAGTTCTGCCGTCTCTCCGCGCCCGACGGTGCAGCGCTGACGTACGACAATGTGGTCGACGTTTCCGCCTCCACTGCCTACAAGGCCTTTTATACCTTCTCGTTGGGAGAGAATGGTTTCGTTATGGTCTCTGGCGACGACTGCGCCCTTCCCATCCTGGGTTATAGCTTCACCAGCCCGCTGCGTCTCAAAGACATACCGGCTCAGATTGCTTCGTGGCTCGACTCCTACGAGCGTCAGATTGAGTGGCTGCGCGAAAAGGATGCGCCTGTCACCGACCAGGTCATGAGTCAGTGGCAGTCGTTGGAGGCGGGCCACATGCCGCTGGCTGCCGTGCCCAGCAGCGTGTCGCCGCTTATCGCCACCACCTGGGACCAGGATCCCTATTACAATACCCTCTGTCCGGGTACCGGCACGGGCTCCAACCGCACGGTCACGGGCTGTGTGGCCACCGCCATGGCTCAGGTGATGAAGTTTTGGAACCATCCCGCCACGGGTTGCGGCTCGCATTCTTATGTCGACGACAACTATGGCACGCAGAGTGCCAATTTTGGCAGCACCACCTATCAGTGGTCCAGTATGCCCAACAGCCTCAGCGGCTCCTCCAGCTCGACGCAGGTCAACGCCATCGCCACGCTGATGTACCATGCCGGTGTGTCTGTTGAGATGGAATATGGTACTGCGTCGGCGGGTGGCAGCGCCGCTTCCATGCAGAGCTACGGCTCGGCCGCCACACCGTCTTCCGAGGTGGCCCTCGTCAGCTATTTCCGCTATCAGCCCACCGTGCACACTGTGGTCAAGAGCGACTATACCGATGCGGTGTGGGCCTCGATGCTGCGTGCCGAACTCGACACCGGCCGTCCCATGCTCTATGATGGCGACGACCCCGATGCTGGACACTGCTTCATCTGCGACGGTTACGACAACAGCAACCGCTTCCACTTCAACTGGGGCTGGGGCGGATCCTATGATGGCTATTATGCCATCGGTTCCCTCAACCTGGGTGGCGGCGGCACAGGCAGCACCTCCTCCTACACCTTCAACCTGCGCAACGGTGCCCTGATGGGTATCCAGCCCATGACTGGCACGGCGAGCGGCACTACCACGATTTCGGCTTCGGCTAACGTGAGCAGCTACGGTTCGGTGACAGGAACGGGCAACTTCACCAGCTTCACCGACACGGTGGCGCTGTTGGCGCGTGCCAACACGGGTTATCGTTTCAGTCAATGGAGTGACGGTAGCAAATACAATCCGCGTGAGTTCGTCGCCCCCGGCGGCAGCCACAGCTTTGTGGCACAGTTTGAGCCCATCGCCGGTGATACCATTACCTATTGTGCCCGCACCAGAATGGGTCAATCCAATATGGGATCGCCTTCGCAGTGGGGCATCCGCATCCCCGCCAGCTCGCTGACCAACGGCACCGTCCTTTCATCGGTGCGTCTCTTTGTGCCCTCCACCGGCTCCTACTCGGTGATTATCTTCACGGGCACCAACTCGCCCTCCACGCAGGTCTATTCGGGTACCTTCAACGCCACGTCGGCGGGTGGCTGGGCTACGCTCACGCTGCCCACCCCCGTGACGGTCAACACCAGCCAGTCGCTGTTTGTCACATTTTCTTCGTCGGCATCTTATCCGGTGGCTTACACCTATTACAGCGGCAACGACGATGCCGCTTGGGTGAAGTACAACGGCAGCTGGGTCAAACTGTCCAGCTATGGCTACTATATGTCCTGGATGATTGATGCTATTTTCACCAGCGCGACGGGTCCTTTCACTATCACGGCTGTCTCCAACAACAACAGCTACGGCACAGTGACGGGTGGCGGCACCTATGCCGCCGGCACCTCTGTCTGGCTTGAGGCCACGCCTGCTTCGGGCTGCTACTTCGTTAGCTGGCAGGATGGCAACACCTCGGCACGGCGTCAGATTACCGTGACGGGCAACGCCACCTACACGGCAACATTCGCGGTCAACGGATCGACGCCCTCCGACGACTGCACCGTCACCAGCTTGCCTTGGAGCGATGGCTTTGAGGGTAGCGTCGAGTGCTGGGATGTCATCGATGCCGATGGCGACGGCAACAAATGGAACCACGCCCAGAATGTCGATGCCCAATATGTGTACAGCGGATCTTCCTGTATGATTTCCGAGTCGTGGAACAACGCGCAGGGCGCTTTCCGTGCCAACAACTATCTTATCTCACCCAAGATTCAGATTCCTGCGGGTGCCAATGCAACGCTCTCCTACTATGCCCGTTCGATGAACAGCAGTTATGCCGACACCCTTGAGGTGCTTGTGACGGTGGGCGACGGCACCACCATCACCGAGTTCGTCACGCTGCTCCAGCCCACGGAGATCACGCCGGCGACCATGACCTACTACAGCGCCAGTCTGGCTGCCTACAACAGTCGCACCATCCGCATCGCGTTCCGTCACCATTCCTACGACGGTCAGTATCTCTTCCTCGACGACGTCAAGGTGTCTACCTCGCAGGGCATCGACGATGCGACGGCCTGCAACTACCACCTCTGGGCCGAAGGCCGCAATATTGTCATCAGCGGCGTCGCCGGACAGGATGTCGCCGTCTTCGATGTGCTGGGCCGTTGTGTCTCCCACGCTGTCACTGCCACCGATACGGAGCGTATCGCTGTCGATCAGCCCGGTGTCTACTTCATCTCGGTCGACGGCACCGCCGCCCGCCGTGTAGTGGTACTGTAAATGAAACTAAAAAGCAGTTAGCGGTTAGCAGTTAGCTTTTGCCCGTAAACTACTTTTACTGCGACGGAATTAACACCTTAAACAGGGGCCGCTGGCATCCGCCAGCGGCCTATTTATATGCAATCCTTTTAATTTGAACACGAATCCAACGAATCTAACAAATTAATATTCGTGTTATTCGTGCAATTCGTGTTCGAAAATATACGGTGTCTGAACACGAATCTACCGAATAGATATCCGTATTATCCGTTAAATCCGTGGTCGAATTTTTACTCTGAACACGGATGACACGGATTATACGGATAAATCATTTTCGTTTGTTTCGTTTTTTTAGATGTTACCCTATGTCTCTGAACACGAATCTACCGAATCTAACAAATTAATATTCGTGTTATTCGTGCGATTCGTGTTCGAAATTTTGCTCTGAACACGGATGACACGGATTATACGGATAAATCATTTTCGTTTGTTTCGTGTTTTTAGATGTTACCCTATGTCTCTGAACACGAATCTACCGAATAGATAATCCGTATTATCCGTTAAATCCGTGTTCGAAATTT
>JAFSYK010000095.1 GCA_017449975.1 Bacteroidales bacterium | reverse complement strand
TGTAGCCCGTGCGCGTCAGCGTGACCAAGGGCGAGACGTAATACACCGGGTCGCACAGCTCGACGACGCTCTGCGCCGAGCCCGCCGCACGCTCGCTGGCGTACTTCAATGCCCGGTGCCCGTCGGCATCGTAGGCGTACCACGCCCCGACGGTCTCGTCGTTGTCGTCCTGCCAGTAGCCCTGCATCATTCCCTCCTCGGTGTGGCAGAGACGACGCTCCATGCGTTCCTCCTCTCCCAGCGAGGGTCTGTAGCGGTAGTACTCCCTGCTCAGGTTGCCGTCGGTGTCCCACCACAGGCGGCGGCCGCTCTGCCGCAGCGCGTCGTACACGCTGTCGGCAGCAAAGACATTGGTGCCCGCAACCGTGGGATAGAGATAGCGGTTGTATCTATGAGGACTAGTTATTCGGTTCACAATCTTTAGTGTTTTATCAGACTGCCGAAGTTTAAGAATAGGGTTTTATATAAAAGTACCTGTACCTGTGATTCTTAAGGTCCAGGTTCTCTGTATTTGATTGTCTTCTCCATCTTATAAATATACAGAGAATCCATAGATGCTTTTTCTAATGTTGGTATCAAAGGAACTCTTGCATCTTCATGCCGACAAATTGCATCTTTGGTATGTGATAACCATGGGGAATGGCTTAAATCCGTCAGGCGTCCTCCTATAAATAGTAGATAATCATATTTTGTAAAATCAAATGCGTTCAAGTCGAGGTTATCGATTAGAGGTGGCAAATTGTCTGTTATTTGATGATTGTATATCCAAAAACGAAACTTTTCTTCCGTCGAGACGTAATGATAATGCCAAGGGGCGTATGAATCTTCATTTATTGCCAATGTACATTCGAACATAAATGGAATATGGCGAACATGGAAAATATAGAAACAAATACCCCAACATGCTCCTAAAAGAATAAATACAATCCCCAAGTATAATAGTGTTTTTCTCATCTTTTAATTCCTATATATTCAGTACTATTCGTATTGACATCTATTTGGGGCAAGTACTCCCATGGTGTAATGTATTTCCATATTTTTCTCCCGGGTCTTGGGCTTCCAGATCCCGTATAAGAAACACCATGAGAAGTACCTCTAACCCGTCTGAATCCATATTTATTGAAAAATGCCCCCATCAAGGTTTGCTTTGATCCCCTCAAGTATTCATCTTTTTTGTTCGAGTGACATGAATTGATATTAAGTTGGGCATTGTTGATGTTCCCTTTTACTGAAGGCAATTGTTCAATGTCAAGTCCGGCAGCACCACTCCTATTAGTTATTCCATCTCCTGTAGATGTAATATAATCATCAGTCTCGTGATTCAGGTGAAGCGCTTGATTAGACCCATGATAATTCAAGTTAATTTCTCGAATATCTTCACTTGCCATGGCTTTCCAATCTTGTGAAAAAAAATCTTCTGTTGTAACGTCGCTTAAAGCGACGCTACCTTTTCCATATTTCCTTTCCGCTTTGCGGTACATTCGCATAGTTTGTTTTGAAAAACTAGTAGGATCATAAAAAATGTACACCTTAATTTTGCTGTGGTCTTTTATGGTATTTCCATCAATATCTTTCCACGTTCTTCCGTCCGGATCCACAAGATTCACCGGGTTCCAGGCACAGTAGGCATACGGACTGATTGACGGATAGTCATCCATCAGCGGATCTGGCGAAAGCCAGCCGTTCCAGACATCCGGCCAGTGGTAGCGGGCGCCGTAGTAGAGGTAGTCCGTCTCGGGGTCTTTCTCTTTGCCGTTAAACTGGTAGAAGCCAATTTGCGAGGTGTCGTACTGGAACGTGGTCACGTCCACCCAGTCCTCGCCGTATGATGAGGAAGTCCTGTGGACTTCCGAGCCGAAACAAGGGAAGTACCCACTTCCCTGTTTAGTTTCGGCTTGGGAACAGTTATATCGTAGTTCCGTGCTGCCCAGATGTTGACTTCGTACACGTTGCCTTGTCTCGGCATAGCTCATGCAAGCATGGCTCTGCTCTCGACTTCTGCAACGTTCCGTATGGTAGTAGAAGGCCGGCTCATGCGACACATAGCGCTCGGATTCGTTCAGCATCGTCTTGTAGAGCGCCAAGGTGTTCGACAGATAGGCCCGTACCCCTATGCAGTTGCCGAAGGTGCTCTCCGCGCCCATCAGCAGGACTTTGGCCAGCTTGTCGTCATGCGGTCCGACGACCGGCATGGGATCATGCGTGATGCTGTCCCACGGCACCAGCCCGAAGCCGCCGCCGATGACCGTGCAGATGCGGCGTCCGCCCTCGAAGTAGTGTTTGCTGTAGCCTGTGCGCGTCAGCGTGACCAAGGGCGAGACGTAATACACCGGGTCGCACAGCTCGACGACGCTCTGCGCCGAGCCCGCCGCACGCTCGCTGGCGTACTTCAATGCCCGGTGCCCGTCGGCATCGTAGGCGTACCACGCCGCCACGGTCTCGCTGCGGTGGCGGTCGCCCGACTCCTGCCAGTAGCCCTGCAGCAGCCCCTCCTCGTTGTGGCAGAGGCGGCGGTCGAAACGTTCCTCCTCCGTCAATGAGATGATGCGCCGGTAGTACTCCCTGCTCAGGTTGCCGTCCGCGTCCCACCACAAGCGGCGGCCCCGCTGCGTCAGCGCGTCGTACACGCTGTCGGCAGCAAAGACATTGGTGCCCGATGTTGTCGGGTAGAGGTAGCGGTTGTATCTATGAGGACTGGTTATTCGATACACAATCATTAGCTTTTTAGCATACTGCCGAAGGGTGAGTATAAGATTAGAGGTTTGTATAAAAGTACCTGTCCCTGTGATTCTTTGTGAAGCAAGCCGCCAGTGGCGGCTTGCGATAGCGACCGAAGGGAGCGGAGAACGGCACCCTTGCGGTGCCGGCGGTCGTTTACGACCGCTCCGCCGATTCGAATACGGCGGTTATCAAACATGGCTTCACCGCACACCCGCCTATGGCGCTGCAGATGCGCCGCTCGCCCTCGAAATAATGTTTCGTGTAGCCTCTTCTTGTCAGCGTCATCCGTTGTTTCGGATTTGCAATCCGAAACGTATATGTTGGTGGTTGAAGGCTGCTGCATATCGGTGAGTCTAGTTTTTGTTGTAGGGATTATTCATTCCTGAGGGTGAACATTGCAGATCGCAAATCCGACTCAACGGATATAGAGGTTTGTATAAAAGTACCTGTCCCTGTGATTCTCTTTGTTCCCTCGCGGCGATTCTTTTCATTTGTAGGAATTCCATTCTAATATTGCTCTTTGCCTGCCACAAATCTATTGAGAATTACATTCTCGTTGTTTTATTGTTCTATTGCTATATGTAATAGAACCAATATTCCCTTCATTCTATTATATACCAAGGCTGACCAGGTAGAGAAGGTCTATAAGCAATCATAATAGCTCTCAAATAGGTTCTTTCACCTTTTACTCTTTCCCCATTAACCTCTATGTCATAGACTACTGTTATTTTTTTTCTCCGCACCTTGCACTTAGCAAATATATCTATTTTCGGAATAGAATTAGATCCTTTGTAGGAAAAGGATATAGAATCCTCATAATCATTAATAACCAGTGTATTTGTATCCACGTTTAACACATCATATCGACGGTTATATTCAATTTTTCTCCCTTTATAATCATAAAACTCTAAAGAATGTAGTCTGAAGGAGGCAATACTATCTGGAGGAGTAATTAAATAAATATTATAGCAGAAACGTGGTCGTAATACTTTTCCGGCGTTTGTTGCATACGTATGAAATTTTACATTCCATCGAGAATTACTCGAGAAATAGAGATCATCTCCATATCCAATTATGCTACATCCTCCACGTTCCTCCTCAAGGAATACATAACTGACTCCTGTACACGATGAGAGAAAAAATAACATAGTAATTATGAATAATATTAGACGTTTCATGATTTATCTAACACTTTTCACTAATTTGTTTGTTTCTTTTTGAGCTGTAGCTTTTGCTGCCTCATGACGAGAAGGGGAATTAGGTTGACTGCTATTATAAGGAAGAGATCCATTTATAGAATTATTAGAATCAAGATTCATCATTGTATGAGAACCTTCTTGGGGCTTTTTATGAAATAACTTTTCGGAGATCCAACTACTTATAGAATACGTTCCAGTTCGTAGACCACCATGATTGTTTGCATATTCCATAAAACAATCATCATCCATCAATTCAGAGAAAATGGGGATATCCTCAACGGACATAGATAGTCCGTTTTCTGCGGCATATTGACTGTATAGGTCAATATAATTAGAATGCGAATAAAAGTCTGCTATGGTGTGGAGATCTTCTCCTGCTGCTATATAATTTTCATTTTCCATATTATCTGTGAAATTTTTGTATGCTGTGCGGAATCTATCTTTTATTGATTCAGAATTATTAATGTTGTCAAAATGTATTTTGGCGTTAAACATATTCCAAATATCGGAGTGAACTCCGCTGCCATAAAGTACTTTTTGCATAGCTACTTTACCAATACTTGTACCAGAAAATGCTATTGTAACTATCTCTTTATGTGTTTTTATCGGAAAATTTCCGTCCGGATCCATAAATATCACTGGGTTCCAGTTGCAGTAGTTGTACGGAGAAATACCTGGGTACTTGTCCATAAGTGGATCCGGCGTCGTCCAGCCGGTCCAAAGTTCCGGCCAATGGTAGCGGGCTCCGTAGTAGTAGAAGCCGCTCTCGAAGTCCCTTTCCTTGCCATTAAACTGGTAGATGCCGATGTGGTTGGTGTCGGTGTACGTGAACTTGCTGTCGTCCACCCAGTCCTCGCCGTAGGGCATATAGGCCAAGGTCTGCACCACCTTGCCACTGTCGTCGGTGAAACGCGACGTGCTGCCCAGATGGTCGGTATGGTAATAGAAAGCAGGCTCATGAGTCTCATAGCGCTCGGATTCGTTTTGCATCATCTTGTAGAGCGCCAAGGTGTTCGACAGCTCCGCCTGCACCCCTATGCAGTTGCCGAAGGTGCTCTCCGCGCCCATCTGCAGGACTTTGGCCAACTCGTCGTCATGCGGTCCGACGACCGGCATGAGGTCATGCGTGACGCTGTCCCACGGCACCATCCCGAAGCCGCCGCCGATGACCGTGCAGATGCGGCGCCCGCCCTCGAAGTAGTGTTTGCTGTAGCCCGTGCGCGTCAACGTGACCAGCGGCGACACATAGTACACCGGGTCGCACAGCTCCACACTGCTCTGCCCCGAGCCCGCCGCACGCTCGCTGGCGTACTTCAATGCCCGCCGCCCCTCGGCATCGTAGGCGTACCATGCCGCCACCGTCTCGCTGCGGTGGCGGTCGCCCGACTCCTGCCAGTAGCCCTGCATCATTCCCTCCTCGGTGTGGCAGAGACGACGCTCCATGCGTTCCTCCTCTCCCAGCGAGGGTTTGTAGCGGTAGTACTCCCTGCTCAGGTTGCCGTCCGCGTCCCACCACAAGCGGCGGCCGCTCTGCCGCAGCGCGTCGTACACGCTGTCGGCAGCAAAGACATTGGTGCCCGCAACCGTAGGATAGAGATAGCGGTTGTCGTAGTCGAGGGTGTACTGCCCGTGCGTCCAGTCCATGCGTCCGCTCCGCACATTCTTGCGTGTCAGCCGTCCCGACGGGGAGTACTCGTAGCCCGCCGTGTAGGCGACGATGCCGTTCCAGTCGCCCTCGGAATAGGTGAGCCTATGCCGGTGGTCGTACACAAAGGACTGGTAGCGTCCGGTGCCGTAGTGGTCGTCGACAGAGAGGATGTCGCCCTGCGGGCTGTAACTGTAGTTGACATCGAGCAGCTGGCTGCTTTCGCGCAGCGACAGGGCGCGCATGCGCACCAGCCGCTGGTTGAGTGTGTCGTAGACCCAGTGGCTCTCCACGCTGTCGCCGTCGAGTTCCAGCACACGCTGTCCGTGGCGGTTGTAGCGTATGTCGCGCACATAAGGCACACCCGCAAGCCCTTGTCTGTCGCCCCTCACGCCGCGCAGACTGCCGCCGAGGTCGTAGCTGTAGGTCACCGTCTCGCCGTCGGGGTAGTCGATGCGCAGCAACCGTCCCCAGCTGTCGTAGTCCCAGTGCGTGACGAAGGCCAGCGTGTGGCCGTCGCCCGGCACGACGCAGGTGCGCCGCTCCATCGTGACATTGCCCAGATAGTCGTAGCCGTAGCGCGTGACACCCGCTGCGTCCTGCCTCATGACGACACGTCCGCTGGCGCCGCCGCGGTTGGGAGCGCCGTACTCGTAGCGCACGTCGTTCCAGGGGCTGCGCGAGTGGAGCACACGCTGCAGGCGGCCGTTGTTGTAGACATAGTCCGTGGAGTCGCCGCTGTTCCTCTTCTCACGGGTGACGTTGCCGGCGGCATCGTAGCGCCAGCGGGTGACACCCGTCGAAGGGTGTGTGCGCTCGATGCGGCGACCGCCGCGGTCGTAGCGGTAGGTGGCGGTGTGGTGCTCGGCATCGGTGGCGGCGGTGACGCGCCCCAGCGCATCGCGGAAGAGTTGCGTCTCGCCGCCGTAGGCGTCGATGAGCAACCGCGCGTCGCCTCGGTGGTCGGCCAGCTGCTGCGTGACACGGCCGTCGCGGTCGGTGGCGATGATACGCTGCCGCCACGTCCCCGCGTTGTCGCGAGCGGCGTCGTAGTCGAAGCGTTCCACCGTGCCGTCGGCGTGGTCGATGCGTCGCACACGGTCGAAGCCGTCGTAGGTCATGGCCTCGAAGGGCATTGACAGAGCCCGGGGGCTGTAATGCACCATCTCGGATGTGCTGTCCTCGTCGACGGGCAAAACCTGCTTCACGGCACGTCCCATGGCGTCGAAGATCACGGCGCCCTCCACGACGTGGCGGAGGTGACCGTTCACCGAGGCTTCTCGCTTGCGCAGGATGACGCGCCCCAGCCCGTCGCAAAGCTCCGACGACTCGATGGTGTCGCCCGGGTGCCGCTCGTCGCGGCGCAGCGAGCGTGTCCACAGCAGGCGCGGCAGCCCGCCGTCGACGGCGGGCACAGTGTTCTCGGGATGCATCTGCAGTTGCCACGACTGGCGGTGGTTGTACCAATAGTCACAGCGTAGCGTGTAGCCGATGTTGTTCTCGCGGGGGGCCACGACGCTGTCGATGTTGCCGTGGCTGTCGTAGCTGCACAATATGTTGTCCCCGCCGATGTCGGTAATTACCAACGGTTTCTGCCACCGCAGGTCGTAGTCGGCGTAAGAGGTGTAGCCTTGCACATCCTCTGTCTGCTCGGGCAGCGTGTGGATGATGTTGTCGTATCTGTATTGTATCCAGTAGGGGTGGCCCAGCGTGTCGGTCTGCGGCGTGAAAAGTTTGTCGATGTTGCCGTAGGGGTCGTAGACAAACCTCCATAGGGCCACCGTGGCACTGTCGAGCTGGATGCGTAGCGTGTCCATCGTTCCAGAATGGTTATAGCTGGCGGTGCGGTGGCGCAGCGTGTCTCCATGGCTGTCGGTGACGGTTTGCTCCACGACGTTGGCGACGATGTAGGAGGCCGTGTCGCGTGTGTCGTAGCGCAGCGATGCGTCGCAGTCGTCAAAGAGGTCATCCACGTTGCCGCGGTCGCGGTCACGCACCACGTTGCCATAGGGTCCGTAGCTGTATTCATGGCGTGTGGCGATGTCGTTGCCGCTGGTCTCGTGGGTCACCGTCTGCACCGACGCCAGCGCGGGCCAGGCGTCGCCGCGGCACCACGCCGCCGTGCTGTCGCTGTGCCAGTGGCCGTCGCGCAGGTCGGCTTCGCGCCAGGTGTAGAAGGTGCTCTGCCGTGTGCCGTTGGGAATGTCCTCGACGGTTTCCTCCACGGGCAGACCGCGCAGCTGCCAGCGTCCGTTGTGCCACCGCCGCAAGGTGCACCGTGTGGCGTTGCGGTTGACCCAGTCCAGCCGCGAGGTGTACTCCAGCGTCACCGCCTCGGCCACGCCGCAGTCCTCGCGCTCGGCACGGTCGTAGCGGCGGCCGCTATAGCTGTGGCGCCGGTAGAGGGTGTCGCCCGAACCGCCCTGCGGGAAGCCGCTGCATATCTTCACCCCCGTCATCTCCCAGCGGCGCCCCGGCGATGCCACCGAGGGCGCGGAGAGGCTGTAGTCTATCAGGTAGCGCGCCTGCGACGGCGTGGTGACACTGCGCAGCAACCCCGAACGGCCGGCCTGGCAGCGGCGGTACTTGATGCCGTCGGCATCGTGGTAGACATAGTCGGGCAGCCCGTCGCCGTCGATGTCGACGAACTCGCCGTTGGAGGCGGTGAACGCCGCCGTGAGACCGCCGCCGAGGCTGACACCGGCTTTCACCGATATGAGGGGGACAGGTACGTCGGCGGTGATGGCGCCGTGGACACCGAGGGACGTCGTTGTGCTGCCGTCTGTGCCGGCGGACTCGAAGTGCGACACATGTCCGTTGGTCAAGATATAGATATCGTCCTCGCCGACCTGATCGGGACGGCCGTCGCCGTCGAGGTCGACCGCTGTGCAGACACTGCTGTTCGTGGAGCGGCTGCCGCCCAGCCCTCCCGAGATGCTGGAGTTGCCGATGTTGAAGGAAGCGCCGACATGGGTGGCGCTGCTGCTGGAGCTGTGCAGCGACGCGAAAGCGGCCAGGCGCGGAGCGGTGAAGCCGTAGCCGCGGTTGTAGCACACCGTGCCATCGCCGTATACGATGTCGGGCAGCCCGTCGCCGTTGACATCCATCAGGGTGTTGGTGGTCTGGTCGATACTCTCGCTGTGATCGATGTTGCCCCCGAAATTGCCGCCCGACCCTTCGGTGGCTTCGACACGGCTCTGGCTCGCGTCGCCGTCGTGGTCGTAGCCGGCACCCGGGAAGGTGCCGTTGCAGGAGACTCCCACAGAAACGTGGGTGGAGCGGTGGAGGCCGCTGCCGTTGCAGTATCCCCTGCTGGAGGGTTCCAGGCCGCCCTGCGCCTTGCTGTACTGGACACGCGCCTCGGAGAGGTTGTCGGGATAGCCGTCGCCGTTGAGGTCGCGGCAGTCGCCCAGCATGCGCACCGTGCCGCTGCCGCCCGTGGTCATGAGCACGGTGAAGCCTTTGCTTTTGTCAGCCGTCTGCCTGTTGACGGCTTTGACCGGTGTGCCCGGCGTCACCACCGGCATGGGGCTGGCGGCGTGGACGACGGTGCGTCCGCCGCCTTGCGCGGCACCCGCGTCGCGGCCGTCGAGGCTGCAGCGCCACCGTGTGATGGTGGCGGCGTCGCCATAGCAGGTCCAGCGCCGGTGCGCTCCGTCGGCACGCATCTCGAAGAAGGTGCCCGCCAGCGGATTGCCGTAGGCCGACGACAATTCCTCGGGACTGGCGGCGGCCGCCGCGGCAGACTCTATGCTGTTGACTAGGCTCCCGTTGACAACGGGACTGTGGCCCTCATAGATGCTGTCGGGCCGCATGAGTTCCCGGCGTATGTACAGGGAGGTGCTGTCGCCCTTGTAGCCGAACTGGCCCCATCCCCGGTAGAGCGTACCGTGATGCCGCTCGTTGTCGCCACCGGCACGGCGTACGTAGAGTCCCGCCCGCTGGCTGCCGACGCGTATGCAGGTGATGCGGCGCGCCACAGCGGTGTCAGCGGTGTGGAAGTCGAAGTGGTAGGGGCTTTCGTGCAACTGGACTGGCGGTATGGTTACGCTGCCGCTGCCGTTGGTGAAAGATACATCACAGATATATATGACCCTCCGTTTACCGTTTGTGACGGTGAGCGGCAGCGTGCCGGTGTAGGGCACTCCGTCGCCGGTGGTGACGGTCACCGCAAAGGTGGTGGGGTCCAAGGTCGTTATTGAGACCGGCTCGCCGGGCAGCGACAGGTAGTCGTGGCGGACGATTTCGACGGAGGGATGGTAGACGAAGGTCTTGCGCGACATGGTGTCCTGCAGCAGCACCGACAGCATGGCGCTGGAGCTGCCCGTCAGTGTGACCTCGGCGCCGGCCTCCACGGCACTCCACCGCACCTGCCCCTCGCAGGCGGCGCTCAGACGCACACGCAGCAGGTGGCTGCCGTTGACGTTGTCGAGAAAATGCAGCAGCGCGATGTCGTTCGGGGTCGAAAAATACAGGGTGTCGCTCCGCAGCAACTGCTCTGTGCCGTTGGTGTCGCACAGGACGATGCTGCTGACCAGCGGCAGCGACAGCGTGTCGGTGACATGCACGGTACGCCGTACTATATAGCTGTTGAGGACGGTACTCGGCGTAGTGTCGGCGACGCTGACGCCCTGCACGCCGCTGAGCAGGTAGTCGTCGCTGTAGTTGAAGCGGTAGATGCGGTCGCCGTTGGCGTCGGTGGAGTACAGCAGCGACGGGTCGTTGATGACAGTGCCGTCGCGCAGCACGGCACGCATGTAGCGGATGTGCGGGTTCCACTCCACCTCGCAGAGCTGCCGCTGTCCCAGCGCGTGGATGCGGAAGAAGAGTGTGTCGCCCGCCGCCACGGTGGTCTGGCCGCTAAGCAGCGCCGCGCTGTCGGGCCATGCGATGCCGGAGGCCACGGGCACGGTGTCGCCGGCGCGCTGCACGCTGAGCCATACGCCGTCGGTGAGACCCGTGGCGGCACGCAGGTCGGCGAGGCTGTCGCTCAACCGCGCCGTGTCGTCGACGCGCACGGTGCCAGCATAGGGCGCCACCCACATGCGCACGGGGTCGATGGCGGGCTCGTAGCGTCGCGGGAAGATGTAGCGGAAGGTGTCGGTGACGGTGTGGCAGTCCTCGCTGACCAGCACGAGCTCCGTGCCGCGGAACACCACGCTGTCGGCGCCGCTGACGGAGGGCAGGGTGTCGTAGACCGGCAGTTCCTGTATCTGATTGTTGCAGACAAGCCGGTCGACGGTGTAGAGACCGTCGGCGAAGAGCTGTGGCGTCACGGTGCCGCGGAAGTCCAGTGTGTCGTCGGCACAGCCGCCGCCGATGTGCAGCGTGTCGTTGTGGGTGACATCGTCGAAACGCAGGTTGCCGCGGTTGATCAGCACATGCCCGTCGTCGACGATGTCGGTGAGACCGTCGCCGTTGACGTCGAGCAGGTAGGTGTAGGTGGTGCTGCGGCTGTCGTTCCAGACGGCTCCGCCGCCTACAGGTCCCGCCACATTGACCTCGGCACCCCAGCTGTCGGTGCTGTTCTCGGTGCGCAGGAATGCGTCGGCGCCGTTGACAGCCACAGGGCTGTCGAAGGCATTGTTCCCCGCCAGCTGACGGCAGCATTTCAGCGTGCCGCCGATGGTGCGGTAGAGTTTGTCGGGCAGTCCGTCGCCGTCCAGGTCGGCCAGGGTGACGGTGCCGAGGCTCTCGTCGCTGCTGTAGGAGTAGCGGCCACCGATGGTCAGGTTTTTCAGAAAGCAGTTGTAGCCCAGTCCGGCGTTGGCACCGCCGGTGACGCTCCAGCCGCCGCTGGCGTTGCCGCCGATCTGTTTGTTGACGGCAAGGATATAGGTGAGGGCATCGAAGATATTCTCGTCGGGGAGGTTTTCCGACATGGAAATGGGCGAATCAAACCACTCGCTGCCCTCGGCCAGGTCGTAGTATTCGAAGGTGTGGATATGGTGGGGGAACACGAGGTCGTCCTTCAGTTCCAGACCGCAGCGGTTGTAGGGTGTTTCAAGGAGTACGTTCTTGATGTCGCTTACGCGGTAGCGCTGGTAGCGCGCGCTGTCGTCAAAGGCCTCGATGATGCAGCACAGCAGTGTCTTGCCCAGCGCGCTGCGACGGTAGCCGAACCAGTAGTCGCGGATGAGCTGGTTGTCGTAGTGCACTTCCACGCGGTCCAGCACCACGCCGTCGTTTTCCTGGAAGCCGTGGCGGAAGCTGAAACCGGCGTCCACTTTTTCTGCATAGCGGAATTTCACACGGTAGGGGCCTTGCTCATCGGTGTTCACGTTGCCGCTGTAGCGTATCTCGTCCAGCACCACCTGCCGGCCCGCCTCCTCGGCGCCGTTGTTGCTGGCACGGGTATGGTAGCGGTATTCGACGGTATTGCCGTAGGTGTCTTCGCTGCGCTCGAGCAGCCAGCGCGCCGTGCGGTGTTGTCCGTCGCTAAGCCGTGCCTGTTCATTCTCACCGTAGATGTGGCGTGTGCCGTCCTTGTCGGTGACCTCCCACCAGTAGTCGTCGGGAGCCCCGCCGTGGCGCACGATGCGGCGGAAGGAGCCCTCGACACGGGCGTAGAAGCGCTCGTCGCCGTGTCGCTCGGCGTAGGTGCGGCGGTGCACGGGCTTCGACAGGCGCATCAGTCCCAGACTGTCGGTGTAGGCGGTGGTCAGCGGCGCGCCGTCGAGCAGGTACTCCTCGGTCTCGTACTGCGCATCGTAGCGCGGCACGCCCCAGCGGGTGTCGACGCTGATCTCGCTTATCGGCAGGCTCCAGCCCAGACCCAGGATGCCATTGCCGCCGCCGCTGTTGTAGCGCACAGAGAGGTGCGGTGCCATGCCGTTGCGGCCGGCCGGAAGCGCCAAGGGATATTCCAGCGTGGCGGCGCCGCTGTTCTCCGCCTCGGGCGGCGCCATGACGGTGATGCCGTCCAGCGGGTGCGGCGACGACAGGTCGGACAGAGTGGTGGCGGTGTGCTGTGCGGGGCCGTCGTTCTCAGGCTCCTGCAGCACGCCGGCGATATAGTCGCCCAGCCGGTCGGTGAGCGCGGTCACTACACCGCGCGCCGTGTCCACGCTGTCGTGCGGCAGGCGCTGCCAGCAGCGCAGGGTGTTGTCGTAGCGGTATACATGGATATCGGACGGACGGAAACCGTGGGGCAACAGCGCGCGTTTGTAGCGCAGCGACAGCGTGACTGGACGGTCGAACCGCTGGCCTTTGGGCTGCAGCCGCACCGCATCGGCGGTGACGCTGTGCAGACCGGCGGGCAACGCGGCGGTGCGGCCGGGGGCGACACGTGAGACGACCACATCCACGGCGGTACGCACAGAGCCGCTGTCGAGCGTCAGCACCACGCCCTCGCCCTCCAAGCGGACAGTCCTGTCAGCCGTGACATGCGCACGGCAGAGCGTGCGGACGGTGTCGGAAGCCTCGGACAGCGTCGCTGTCGTTGTGTCTGCGGAAGAGGCCTGGGGCAAGGAACTCGGATCTCCTTGAGAAGCGGAGGCCATCCCCTCTGTCACATTCAAACCACAACCAGCGGCCCATTCACCGTATCCGGAACCGTCCGCATGAGAGGACATGACCTGATAACCTGCCGTCATCAGTAACGCAAACAAAAGGACTGCAAGTGCAGCTATACGTGGTTTCATAAGCTTTGACCCTGGTCTGCGGCGTGGTTTTCCGAATGACCCAAAGGCATCTGCAAAGGTAATGATTATGTTTCAATAAAACAAATAGAAACTCAAGAAAGATAATGACTTCTAGCTTCTATCTATTCTGGATTCGGTTGTAGTGGCAGCAGAGCAGCTGCTCGTTGTCGTCATAGAGGTGCAGGCCGCTGCCTTCGCAGTAGCGGTACACCTTGCAGTGGGCACACTCTCCCTTGCGGGTCCAGGAGCGGTCGCGGAGCTTCTGGAAGCGCTGTTGCCAAACCTCCCAGATGTCGTCGCGGTAGATATTGCCCTGCGAGAAATTGCTGCGGATACTGGTGCAGCCCGAGATATCGCCATTGCACAGCACCGACATCACCTCCACGCCGGCGCGACAGTAGAAGAACTGGTTGCGCACCTGCCGCTCATAGTCGCCCAGGAAGCCCTCGCAGGCGTAACTCACCTGTAATTGAGAATTGAGAGTTGAGAATTGAGAATTATTGCAGGATGGAGATGTTGAATTGTTGAGCTGTTGAACTGTTGAGAGTTGAGAGTTGTTGCAAGGTGGAAATGTTGAGAGTTGAGAGTTGTTGCGGAACTGCTTGATGAAGTCGAGGGTGCCGCGGAACTGTGCGTCGGTGAGCTGCAGCTCGGGGTCGTGGGCGGCGCGTCCCATCGGGAAGATGGTGAAGATGCGCCAGCGGCGCACACCCAGCTCCACCAGCCGGTCGCGCAACTGTGGCAGCGAGCCGTAGTTGCGGGGATTGACACAGGTGACGACATCCCACAGCACATCGTCGCTGCCCGCCAGCAGCCGTATCGCCCTTTCAGCACCGGCAAAGCTATCGGGATGACGTCGCACCCAGTTGTGATCATCGGCCAGACCGTCGAGGCTCACCGAGACGGAGTGGATGCCGGCCCGCTGCAGCTGATCCAGCCGCTGCTCGTCGAGCAGCAGCCCGTTGGTGACCATGCCCCACGGGAACTCACGTCGGTACAGCTCCAATCCCACGTCGGCGATGTCGTCGCGCAGCAATGGCTCGCCGCCGGTGAAGATGATGAAGGTCGTGTGGGGGTCGACATGCGGCGCCAGTCGGTCGACAGCCCGCAGAAAATCCTCCGCAGGCATGTCGGGCACGGTGGACGACACCTTGCAGTCGCTGCCGCAGTGGCGGCAGTGCATATTACAGCGCAGCGTGCACTCCCAAAAAAGGGAGCGCAAAGGATGCAGCCGCGCATTGTTGTGACGGTAGGCGCGGAAAAGTTCGAGGCCGATTCGGTTGCGCAGCGACACTATCGGCGCTCCTCCATCGGAATGTTGACATGCAGCGTGGCGGTACCCGAATTCCAGCCGGCGCCGCCCTCAAAATTCTCGGGCTTGACAATAAGGGTGCAAATCTGATTGCGGTAGTTGCCATTGGCGGCGCCATCCACATCACGCACCAGCAGACGCAGCTCGTCGAAAGGCCGGTCTGTAAAGCTGATGACAAAGGTGCCGTCGGCGGCGGTCATCACCGCATTCTCGCTGGTATATTGCTTCACCGCAGCGGCATCACCGACGATGCTGTCGGGCGTGGCATTCATGCCGCGCTCCAGACGGAGCACCTGGATGCCCTGGACGGGTGCGTTCTTGGCGTCGAACACCTTGCCCTTGATCTGGTAGTTGGCGGTGGGGACGCCGTACATCAGCACAATCTCGTTGCGCTGCGACGGACGCGGCTCCATCGGCGGCAAGTCCGCCAGCTGCGGGTCGGCGGGAGGTTCGTTACTCTTCATCTCCTGAGTTGACCGACAGCCGCTGAAACCCAGCAGCGACAACAACGAGACGAGCAACCAATTCTGCAGTTTAAGAAAGCGAATCTTCATAATGCAAAAGGGAGTTAAATGAGGAAGTTAAATAGGGAGTTATGCCAGTGCTGCTGGCAGGAAGTAAAGCACTGCGTGCTGGACAATAGTATGGTATTGTCCATTTTAACTTCCGCTTTAACTTCCATTTTTACTTCCATTTAAATTCAGAATCTATAGCAATATCACTGCAAAATTACACATTTTTTGTTTTTCTTCGTAATTTTGCAGAGAACAATGTATCGTCAGCCATGTCAGACAATTTCTTCCATACCGACAACCGTCCCTTCATCATCGCCGGCCCTTGCAGTGTCGAGAGTCGGGAACAGCTCACCCAGATTACCGCATTGCTGCAGGCCACACAGCAAGTGGACATGATACGCTGCGGCGTCTGGAAGCCCCGCACGCGCCCCGGCGGTTTCGAAGGGCTGGGCGAACCTGCGCTGGAATGGATTGCCGCTCTGCGGGCGCAGTACCCCGGTCTGCGCTTCTGCTGCGAAGTGGCGCGTCCCGAGCATGTGGAGCTCTGCCTGCGCCACGGCATCGACGCCGTATGGATAGGAGCGCGCACCAGCGGCAACCCCTTCTCGGTGGGCGAGCTGGCACAGGCGCTGCACGGATGCGACATCGGTGTACTGGTGAAGAACCCCATCGCTGCCGACATCAACCTGTGGCAGGGCGCCATCGAGCGCATCATGCAGGCCGACGTGGCACATGTCGCCGCCATCCATCGCGGCTTCTACCTCTACCACGACGGCTGCCCCTACCGCAACAAACCGCTGTGGGAGGCGGCCATCGAGCTGCAGCGACGACTGCCGGGGCTGCCCATCTTTTGCGACCCCAGCCACATGGGCGGACACCGCCGCTACCTACAGGAGCTGATGGCGACAGCCAGCGACCTGGGCTGCAACGGCTACATGATAGAGGTGCACCCACACCCCGAGACGGCACTGACCGACGGCGACCAGCAGGTCGACGTGGCGGGACTGGTGGCGCTGCTCGCCAGTCTGGAGGCCCACCAACATGCCGACAGCGTGGAGATGCGGCTCAACACCCTGCGGCAGCAGATCGACGCCATTGACGAGCGACTCATACAGGCCATGGGCGAACGCATGGAGATATCCCGGAAGATAGCGCACCTCAAGATGACCGACCACCTGGAAGCCTACCAGCCGCAGCGATGGAACGAGCTGCTGCGTCAGCGACTCTCCACGGCACAGTCTATCGGACTGGACCCCCACTTCGTGCGCAAACTCTACGAAGCGATCCACGAAGAAAGTATACGGACACAGGAAGAGGTGATGGGGAATGCGGGAGTGCATTAATGTGGGAGTATGTTATTGGTCCAATTGGACTAATTGGTCAAATAGAATTAGTCGAATTAGTTAAAAAGATGAATAAAAAATATTTTTTCACTTGCGTTTTGTTGGCTTTGGCCACAGGACTATTTGCACAGACGGCCGACAGTGTCGACGTGCTGCATTATGACCTCAACCTGCGTCTGCGTTCCAACAGCACGCCCCATCTGTCGGGCTGCGCCCGACTGGAAATCCGACTGCTGACGGCTATGCCGCGTCTGCAGCTGGACCTGAAGAACGCCACCGTCGACTCGGTCTTCGTCAACGGACAGCGTGACAGCTCCGCCAGCTACACGTCGCCAATCCTCACCGTGGGCACCGCCGACGCGACGGCGGGCGACACCCTTGTCGTCGACGTCCACTACCGCAGCAACGGCTACATGGAGAGCAACGGCATGGGTGGGCTGCATTTCAACAGCGGCATCGCCTACAACCTCGGCATCGCGCTGCGCGAATACCCACACAATATGGGCAAGGCCTGGTTCCCCTGTCGCGACAACTTCACCGACCGCGCCAGCTACACCCTGCAGGTCAACACCGAGGCGGGCTGGACCGCCCAGTGCGGCGGAACGTGCGACAGCGTATGGATGGACGACGACGGCAGCCAGAACACCCACTGGCAGCTGCCGCAGGAGATACCCACCTATCTCATCTCCATCACTGCAGCCCCCTGGCATATCATCGAGCGTGAATTCACCGGACTCTACGGCACCTACCCCTCCACGCTGGGCTATCTCCACCACGACAGCACCACCGTGCAGCGCACATTCGACAACCTGGAGCGGGTGCTGCCCATGTACGAGCAATGCTTTGGACCCTACCGCTGGGGACGCATAGGCTATGTCGCCACACCGCAGGGCTCCATGGAGCACGTCAACAACATCTGCCTCCATACCGCAGCCATGGACAACCTCACCGAGCCGGCGCAGAGCACCATTGCCCACGAGCTGAGCCACGCCTGGTTTGGCAACCTCATCACCTGCTCCTCCGCCGCCGACATGTGGTTCAACGAAGGCGGCGCCTCCTTCTGCGAAGAGGTGGCCATGCAAGCCATCCACACCGCCGACGGCAAGCCGTTCTACCACCGCGAATACTATATGAACAACCTCGAGAAGGTCATCCGCACCTGCCACCTCGACGACGGCGGCGGCTACCGTCCACTCTACGACCAGCCCCACCTGTACACCTACGGCATGACGACCTACAACAAGGGGGCGCTGATGTGGCACTCGCTGCGCGGCTACCTGGGCGACAGCGTGTTCTATGCCGCCCTGCGCACCCTCTTCGAGCGCAACGCCTTCCAGTCGATGGACGGCTGGTCGGTGCGCGACTCGCTGGCGGCCTACAGCCACACGAACCTCGACGATTTCTTCAACTTCTACGTCTACGACGGCGGCTTCGTCGACTTCATCGTCGACTCCACCCGCTACTACAACGGCACCGCCACGCTCTATCTGCGCCAACGGCTGCTGGGCACCGAGACACCCATGCAAGGATGCCGTGTGCCCGTCACCTTTGTCGGCACCAACGGCGAAAGGCAGACATTCACGGCCTCATGGGACGGGCCGACGGCCACACTGGACTTCCCGCTGCCCTTTGCGCCGGCCCACGTACTCGTCGATGCCGACGACACGCTGACGCGCGCCTGCACCAGTGGCAATGTCGCCATCGACCACCGTGGCAACTACCGCCAGATGGCGGCGCACTTCACCTGCACCGCCACCGCCTGTGGCGACAGCACCTCGTGGCTGCGCATCGAGCACCACTGGCTGCCGGCCGAAGGGGCGATGCCCTACGGCGTCGTCCGCCAAGCCAACCGATACTGGAACATCATCGGTGACATCAGCGACGAGACACGCATCAGCGGCACCTTCCACTACACCTGTGAGGCGGGCAACAACGTCACCTACCCCCACCTTGACTACGGATTTTACGAACGCACCAACAGCCGCGACTCGCTGCGACTGCTCTACCGTCCCGACAACCAGTCGGCATGGCAAGTGGTCGACGCCTCGCACGGCGGCACCGCCAGCGATGGACGACTGAACCTGAACCTGCTCAAAACGGGAGAATACACGCTGGCCATTGTCGACACCGCCCTGCTGGGCATCACGACCGTCGGACAAGCGGAATCCGCCACGGTGACCCTCTACCCCAACCCGTCGACGGGCAACGTCACCATCGGCGTCACCCACCCTTCGACCGTCACCGTCGTCGACATGACGGGCCGCACCGTCATCCCTGCCACTCCACTCAGCGCGCAGCATGCGACACTCAACGTATCGCTACCCAAAGGTATCTATCTGGTGCGCGTCGAGGAGAAGGAGAGCCACCGCTCCACAAGTCAGAAGCTGGTGGTGCAATAATAGGAAAGCAGGCAGTTCTATCTGTCCTTTTTCAACCCGGAAATCGCCTGCTGCAACTCCACCAGGCGTTCTTCCAGCTGACGCTGATTGGCTTCCAGCTCCGCCTTGATGCCATCCAGCTTGTATTTCACATCGTCGTTATTGTCGGCCGCCAACGCGTCGACAAAGATGGAATTGATGAGCGACATACCGATGATGCCGCCACCTATCAGCAACGCGCAAAAGTAGGTTCTCACGATATGAACCCATACGGGATCCATGTTGCCCACCACCGCGTTGGGGATGTCATACCATCCTTCAACGGTGAACAGCTGGAATACGGTATAGATGGCATCCAGCGGTGTGGCGAAATACTGAGGGGCCACCGTTCCGAACAGTGCACTGTTCAACATGGCAACCACCACAGTGACGACAAAATAGCCCACCAGAAAGCCCGCCGACTGGCGCAAGGCCAGCTTGAAGCCCGACCATATCTCTTTGATGTTGGGGAAATGGCGTGCCGCGCGGAACGTCTTCAGCACACGCAATGCCCGCAGCGCAATGAGAATCCTCATGCTGTCCGCCGTGGGAACAAAATAGACCAGCAGCGCCGGCAACGTCAGTAGGGTCACCGTTCCGTCGAGGATATTCCAGCCGTCACGCCAATAGCCACGCAGGCCATAGGCGCGATGCTTGACAACCATTTCTATGACGAAAATGACCGAACAGAGAATGTCGATGAGGCCCATCACTGAATTTTCCAATCCGCAGCCCTGCAGAAAGATCACCAGCACATTCAGCATCACAACACTCAACATGTTGCGTTCTCTAAGAAAAAACTTTTGCATTGTATCTTGTATTTCGAAACAACCGTTGCATCGCCATCCCGTAGGCGCGTTCGGGGGACCGTGTCGCTGTCCAGAATAGGAATAGGTGCAAAAAAAGGATGCCATCCGGCATCCTTTTTAATCTTGATAGGTAAAGTGTGGATTATTCAGCGGGAATCACCGACACATAGGAACGATCCTTCCAACCTTTCTTGAAGTGGACGACACCGTCGCAGAGAGCATAAAGGGTGTGATCTCTGCCCATGCCGACGTTCTGGCCAGGGTTGTGCACCGTGCCGCGCTGACGGATGATGATATTGCCGGCAATGCACTTCTGTCCACCAAAAATCTTAACACCTAAACGTTTGCTTTCGGATTCACGACCATTACTGGAACTACCGACACCTTTTTTATGAGCCATAATATTCTAATTTTGAATTTTGAACTTTGAATTTTGACTTCTGAAAGCTGACAATTTCAACATTCAACTTTCAATATTCATAATTTAGCTGATGCTGTTAATCTGAAGTTGGGTCAGATAGTCACGGTGACCGTTCATCTTCTGATAACCCTTACGACGGATTTTCTTAAACACCAACACCTTATCGCCCTTTAAGTGTTTCAGCACGGTGGCTTTCACACTGGAACCGGCAATGTAAGGTTTACCAACCTCAATCTTGCCTTCGTTGTCTTTGAGCATCACGGTGTCAAAAGCAACCTCGCTACCCTCCTCGTTCTGGAGACGGTTGACGAAGATCTTCTGATCTTGAGCGACCTTGAATTGCTTGCCTGCGATTTCTACAATTGCGTACATGTTAATTATTTGTTTTTTAAATGTTTCCTATTTGTAATGAACCTATACTTGTTCACAAAATGGACTGCAAAGGTACTAATTATTCCCGAACCAGCCAAATGTTTACAAAAAAATTCTTTTTTTATAGATTCAACTTGCAAAGTTATCTTGTAAAGTTATAAAATAAGTAAGCAGGAGAATTGAAAAAAAACTTTTTCCGCGGTCTGTAGTTGATTTTATGTTGGATGGATAGCAGTTTGTTGAAAGACAAGCCACTGATGTCCATGTGTTTCGGGATATATTGTCGTATGAGTTTATTGGTGTTCTCGACGGTGCCTTTCTGCCAAGACGAGTATGGGTCGGTGAAGTACACCTGAACGCCCAGAGCCTTTGAGATGAGGGAGTGCTTGGCGAACTCACCGCCAGTGTCTGTGGTGATGGATCTAAGATGTCGTTTGTGGGATTTGAGGAGTTTGACAGCGACTCTGGAAACATCATCAGCATTCTTTCCGTGAGGCAGCTTCTCCATGAGCAGGAACCGAGTCATGCGCTCAGTTAATACAAGAATAAACTCTGTCCCGTTTTGTACGAGGTCCATCTCAAAGTGTCCAAACTCCGTCCTGTCCTCCACTTCGGGTGGTCTCGAATGTATGGAAACCCTGTCAGGTATGTGCGCCACCCCAGCCCCGACATACCTTTTGCGGTGCTTGAGTCTGTGCCGGCAATGCGTCCAAAGCGTCCCTCCCTCCCGCTTGTCTTGCCGGATGAGCTGGTAAATCCTTTCGAAGGAAACCATCTTCAATCCGTTGGCTTCACAGTAACCCTTGATTTGCTCGGGCGACCACTGGTATCGTTCCATCTTCTGACGGATGAACGACTCCATCTTCTCGTCCAACTTCTTTCGCCCACGGTGGCTTCTTTCCTTCGCCATATCGGCGAATAGCTGCGCCATCGCGGGGGAGTACTTCCCCGACGAGTCTGCGTTTCGGCTCAGTTCCTTGCTGACGGTGGCTTGCGACACTCCGATAGCCCTGGCGATTTCCGTTTGTGTTTTCTTGTCTCTCCGCATCCGATAAATTGTGTATCTTTGCGTCTCGTTTAAATGGCTCATTTGCATTTTGTTTTTTGAGTCCGCA
>JAFSYK010000094.1 GCA_017449975.1 Bacteroidales bacterium | reverse complement strand
GAGAGTAGTTTGAAATAATGCAGCGAAGAGTGAACCGGGGGGTTCACAATTCCTCATAAGAGTTGTCTTGGTAGCTCAGTTGGTAGAGCAATTGACTCTTAATCAATGGGTCCAGGGTTCTAATCCCTGCCAGGACACCACACACTTCGGGGTGTAGCGCAGTTGGCTAGCGCGCCACGTTCGGGACGTGGAGGCCGGAAGTTCGAGTCTTCTCACCCCGACTTTACATTCCCTCTTACTTTTATTTCAGAACTTCGTCCGCTTAGACAGGCGCGGTTCTCTGATTTACGCCACTTTAGCTCAGTTGGTAGAGCAACGCATTCGTAATGCGTAGGTCTGCGGTTCGAGTCCGCAAAGTGGCTCCATTTTTTTATTTTCAATTTTTTCAAACTATGGTTAAACAATACGAGACCGTTTTCATTGTAACTCCCGTTTTGTCTGAAGAACAGATGAAGGAAACGGTAAAGAAGTACACCGACCTGCTGACCAACGCAGGTGCCGAGATTGTGTACACCAACAACTGGGGTATGCGCAAGCTGGCTTACCCGATTAAGAAGAAAACCAACGGCTTCTACTATCTCATTGAGTTCAAGGCTGAAGGTAGTGTTATCAACACCTTGGAAGTGGCTTACAAGCGCGACGAGCGTCTGCTTCGTTTCCTCACCGTGGCTCTCGACAAGCATGCCGTGGCCTACAACGAGAAGAAACGTGCTGCCAAGAAGGCTGCCGCCGAAACTCCCGCTGCTGAATAAACAAGTATGAATGTTGACCGCCGTCGGCTCCGCGCTTCCGCCGGTCTCAATTATTAAAGAATTATGGCAAACGAATCCGAAATCAAATATCTGACCCCCATCGCCGTCGAAACGCAACGTAAGAAATACTGCCGTTTCAAAAAGCTGGGCATTAAGTACATCGACTATAAAGACGCTGACTTCCTCTTGAAGTTCGTCAATGAGCAGGGTAAGATTCTGCCCCGTCGTATCACCGGTACATCCAACAAGTATCAGAAGAAGGTCTCCCAGGCTATCAAACGCGCCCGTCATATCGCTCTGATGCCTTACGTGGCCGATTGTCTCAAATAAAACAGGAGGAAGATAAAATGGAAATTATTCTCAAACAAGATGTGGCCAATTTGGGCTACAAGGACGATATCGTCAAGGTTAAGAACGGCTACGCCAACAATTATCTTCTTCCGCAGGGTATGGCTATCATCGCCACTGCCTCCAACAAGAAGATGCACGAAGAGACGCTGCGTCAGCGCGCCTTCAAAGAAGAGAAGATCCGCAAGGACGCCGAGACGCTGCAGGCTGCGCTGCAGGGCAAGGTGGTGCGTATCGCTGTGAAGGTTGGCGAGAATGGTCAGCTCTTCGGTTCCATCAACAACATGATGGTGGCTGAGGCTCTGCAGAACCAGCACAACTACGATGTGGACCGCAAGAAGATCGTCGTCGAAGGCGACAAAATCAAGAGCGTTGGCAACTACACCGCTATGGTCAACATCTACCGCGAGTACAAGGCTGAGCTCACCCTCGATGTGGTGGCTGAGGCTGAATAACAGCGGATTCCCAATCGCACATTCCAAAGCCTGCTCCATTAGGAGCGGGCTTTTTTGATTTTTTAATGTTGCGCTCTCGGCTGTTTCAAGCTTTTTGTGTACCTTTGCACAGCTTTAAAAAGTAGAGTAACGAATTAACGTTTTTATTGTAACAACATCATCAAGGTATATTATGAAACTGATTCGCATTTCTCTTTTGTCGACGCTCGTTCTGTTCGCTTCGCTCCGTTGCGCTTGGGCCGACAATAATGTGTCTTTGAGCCAGGCTCGCGATGTGGCGGCCTACGCTATCGCCATCGAGAACGGTTCTGACAAGTATGACGCGGCTTCCGCACGACTGGTCTACCAGATCAACAACCCGGTGCTGAATATCCCTGCCGCCTATTTCTTCAATGTGGGCGACAATGCCTTCGCCATTGTGGCGGGCCACAAGGCCTCGATGCCGCTCATCGGCATGTCGGCCGATGATACCCTGCATGTTGCCAATATGGCGCCGGCCATGCAGTGGTGGGTGGAGAGCTACTCCGAGATGATTATCGACGCGCAGATTCAGGACCTGAATCCTTCCGAGGCGACCGCGAAACTCTGGGCCTGCTACGAGGAGCACACCATGCTGCCTTCCAACGGAAAAGCTACCAACTGGCTCCTCGATGACCAGTGGGATCAGGGCAGCAACGATAATCCTACCTACAACCTCTACTGCCCGGTGCATTACCACAAATATTGCTATACCGGTTGTGTGGCAACGGCAGTGGCGCAGATTGTCCACTACTATCAGTTCCCCGCCGTGGGTCGCTACACCAAGGCCTATTATCCCACCTACACGGTGGATGGTGAGACGGGCATCCGCACCAGTCCGGTTGCTACCACCATCTTCTACAACCAGACTTTCTACGACTACGACCACATGCCCGCCGAGCTGTATAATAGCAGCGATTCCGTTGAGATCAAGGCGGTGGCACAGCTGATGTTCCACATTGGCGTGGCTGTGGATGCGGAATATGGTATCGATGGTACTTCGGCTGTCAGCTCGGATGTCATCAACGCCATGAAGCGTTATTTCAAGTATAAGAATAGTTCGCAGCTCTATCGTTCCTCGTTCACCGATCAGAAGTGGTGCGATACGCTGCGCTACAGCATCGACCGCAAAGCGCCCCTCTATTTTTCGGCTGCATCGCCGGAGGGTGGCGATATCCACGCCAATGGACATGCGTTCCTCTGCCACGGTTATCATCCTTCGCAGTCTCACCTGTTCCGTATGAACTGGGGCTGGGGCGGCAGCGGCGACGGCTGGTACAACATGCAGAGCATCGACGGCCTCAACCCGCCGAGCAGCTATGGTCAGCGTTACAATTTCTGCTCGCGTCAGGCTATCCTGATGGGTCTCACCCCTCCGGACGACAGCAACCGCTATTATTCGGCCATCCACGAAGCCGAGGACGGTGTGCTCCACGCGGCCTATCCCAACCCGGCGTGCTATCAGGTGACAATTCCCTATTCTTTGCAGCAGGACAACGCCTCTGTGTTGGAAGTCTACGACGCCGCGGGTCGCCAGATGGAGCAGCGTGTGCTGACTCCCGGCGAGGGTGAGGTGCGCATCAATGTGACCGCCTACCCCAAGGGTATCTACCTCTATCGCCTCAAGGGTGGCGCCATGCGTAAGTTTGTTGTCCAGTAAGACGCCATGCAGTTCCGCCTATCCTACGACGAGATACAGGAATTCCTGTATCGCCAGTCCTCCAAACGCATCCAGCTGACTTATAGTGGCACGCATACGGTACGTGTGGGTGCTGAGGTCAATGTGGTTTTCAAGACTACATCGGTGGGCATCGATGTCACGGTGGAGCGCATCGAAGGCGCAGACCTGCTGCTCTCCTACTCCGGTGGCATGGGTATCGAGATGATGCTCAAAATGGCTGTTGCCAAGATGAAGGACAAGCCCGGCATGGATATGCTTGAAATGCTCGACAATTGTCAGTTGATGCTGCACCTGGGTCGCAGTCCGCAGTTGGCGCAGATTTTCGAGCGCATCGTGCTGCGCGACATCTGCTTCGACGAGCAAACGGTGATTATCGACTTCACGTTGGCCCAGAATATTGCCTGAAACAAATAGCAATCTTGATGAGAGCCTGTTTTGAGTAATCAAGACAGGCTCTTATGCGTTATGGTACTTCTCGCCGCGCAGGATGGTCATGGCGCGGTAGAGCTGCTCGACAAAGAACAGACGTACCATCTGGTGGTTGAAGGTCATCTGCGACAGCGAGAGCTGGGCGTGTGCTTGGGCATAGACGGCGGGGTCAAAGCCATAGGCGCCGCCGATGACAAACATCAGGGTGCGGATGCCGCTGTTCATGCTCTTCTGCAGTTGCTGTGCAAAGCCGACGGAGCTGTATTCTTTTCCTTTCTCATCCAGCAGCACCACCCGGTCGGCACGCTCCATCTGTTTCAGTATCAGCTCACCTTCACGCTGTTTGACCCGCTCGGGCGTACTCTGTCCCGCATCTCGCAGCGCGGGGATTACCACCAGCTCGAAACCGATATAGTGCTTCAGTCGTTTCAGGTAGTCGTCGATACCCGCTGCCACATAGTCCATGTCGGTTTTGCCGACCACAACCAGTTTGATGTTCATAGACGGAAAGCGTTGGTGGGCTTGCAGCGACTGATGCGCAGCAGGGGGGTCTGCACCGCGCCGAAAGATTGATAGTATTGTTCGATGCCGCGTATCATGCTTCCTTCAAAGTCAAAGGAGCGGCATTGGCTCGACAGCTTCTGCAGGGTTAGCCAGATAAGGGTGTCCATGGCACCGACACGTTCGTATTCGGGCAGAACGGCGGGGATAAGGTAGTAGGCGCAGCGTCTGTCGTAGGGTACGAAAAGTGCCGCCATCAGCGTGCCTGCTTCGTCTCGCAAGCCGTGGCACAGTCCCTGGCTGCGTTGTAGCGCCGTCGCGCAGACACCTTCCACCAGAGCCGAGGGCAGCAGGTTGCGCTCTCCGCGTGCGGTACGACAGTGCGACTGGAACTGGGCGAACTGTTCTGCACTCATCGATTCCAGCCGTGTTTTGGGCAGCAGGTGCTCGATGCGCCGTTGACGCTCGTTGCGGCTCATGCCGTTCCAGATGGCGTCGGTATCGGCGAGGTGCTCCAATCGGTAGGTGTAGCGTGTCGTCTGTTTATAGCCGGCGTGGAAGAAAGGCATCCAGTTGCCGATGCCGGGGGCAAAGGTCTGTTGGTAGTATACGGTGTGCAGCTGTTCCAGTTGCTCGAGGATGGCTGTCGCCATGCGCTCCTCATACTGCAGCCGGTGTCGTTCCGACGGGAATTCGTCGGCATGCTTGCGATACCAGATGCCGTTGTACTGTGTCAGCTGGGGCTGCAGGATGTAACGCAGACCCAGTTTGCTGCCTATCAAATAGGGTAGTGCGGCCTGAATGACGCTCTCTTTGTCGCGCGCCAGCAGCACGTCCCAGCGTTTGCCTACGCACACCGCCTCCATCCACCAATGCTGTTGAAACAGGGGGATGTGTAATGACGTATCCTCGCACAGGGCGCGGTATTCCTCTTTGGCGGTCATGTCGGTGAGAGGAGGGATGAGAAACGGGTATTATTGGATGGTCACCGTCACACGGTTGTTGGCCATCCGTCCGCTGAGGGTGGTGTTGTCACCCACGGGGTTGTCGGAGCCGTGGGCTTCGATCTCGATACGGTAGTCCTCGACACCGCGACGGGTCAGCGCTTTCTTGATTTCCACGGCGCGTTGGCGCGACAGTCCCAGGTTGTAGGCGTCGGTGCCGGTGTTGTCGCTATAGCCGCACAGCAACACCTCCAGACGGTCGTTCTCTTTCAGATAGGTGGCCAGCTCGTCCATGTAGGTCTGGTACGACTCGGTGATGGTGGCGTCGTTGGGGAAGAATTTCACATCTTTGAACTTCTGCGCGTTCTCGGCGGCGCTGGGGAAGAGGTTGATTTTCTTGCTGCCGAAATAGAGCACATAGCCCAAGTGGATGATGTCCTCCTGCGGCATGGGGGCGTTGAAGAACTCAGTACCCATCCAGTAGCGGTAGTCTACCTGCGCCACCTGGAACTGCACCTTGTTGCGCATCTCCTCTTCCTCGCTCCATTTCTTGTATAGCTCATACGAGGCGATGGCCTCCTGCTGGGCCTGCGACACCAGCTCCTTCTTGTACACATCGTCCTCGATGTTCGGATTGATGGCAAAGATGGCGCACATGCGCATCGGTGCCCGCGAGACAGAGGCGAGGTAGTTGATGACGGGTGTCATGGCAGCCCACGCTTTGGGATGCTCTTCGGTGGCCGTCTCCATGGTGGTGTAGTCAAACGGACAGTAGTATTTGGTCTTCGCGTCGAAAGCGGTGAACTTCCAGATGGTGTCGTAGTCGGTCTTGCGGACCTTCTGACGTCCCTCGATGATGGGCGACACTTCGCGTTTGCCTTTCTTGTTTTTCTGTGCCAGCACTGCGTCGGTGGGCAGCAGCATCACCAAGGCGAGAAGAGCCAATATCCAGCGGTGAGAAAAATTCATATCTATTGTTGATTTGTTGAATTGTTTATTCGTTTATTTATTGAATTGTTGATGGTTAGTACGATTGTATTGTCTTATCAGCAATCACTAATCACTCTTTTAGTTCTTTCTTCTTCTGTTTTATTGCGGACACACCAGCGTGCCTTCCTCGCAGCAGATCACGCGCGACGGGAATTTGTCAATCATCATGAAGTCGTGCGATGCGATGAGCATGGTGACGCCCTCGTTGCGGTTGATGCTTTGCAGCAGCTCGATGATTTCGGACGAGGTGATGGGGTCCATGTTGCCGGTTGCCTCGTCAGCCAGAATCAGTGTCGGATTGTTGATGAGCGCGCGGGCGATACCCACTCGTTGCTGCTCGCCTTCCGACATCTGGTAGGGCATGGCCTGTGCCTTGTCGCTGATACCCACGTTCTCCAACGTCTTCATGATGCGGCTGTCGATTTCGCTTCGATCCTTCCATCCTGTGGCACGCAGCACAAAGGCCAGGTTTTCATACACGTTGCGGTCTTTCAGCAGTCGGTAGTTCTGGAATACGATGCCAATTTGACGGCGCAGCATAGGTATCTGGCGCCGTTTGATATGCATCAGGTCGAACCCACATACCACCGCCTCGCCCGAGTCGATTTTGTGGTCGGCGTACAGCGAGCGCATCAGCGAGGTTTTGCCGGCACCGCTCTTGCCAATCAGATAGACGAATTCACCTTTCGCAATGTCGAGGTTGACCTCCTTCAGCAAAGGGCCGTCGCTGTGGCTCAATGCCACGTTGCGCAGATGTATGATGGAATTGTCGGATGTGGTAGGGTTTTCGGTCGTGTTCATATCAACGGAATGAATGTACAAAAATACAAATTTTTTTGTAATTTTGTGTTTTGAATTCATTACAAAGACAATGAAAAACGAGACTATTGAATTGATGATGGCCCACCGCTCGGTGCGCCGCTTCCAGTCGCGCGAAGTTCCCGAAGAGGTGCTGACCCGCATCCTCGACTGTGGATGCCGTGCGTCGAATACAGGTAATATGCAGATGTATAGTGTTATAGCGACCGAAAAGCAGCCCTTGTTGGGCCAGCTCGCCCAGCTCCATTTCGGTCAGGGTGCCACGGCTCCGCTGTTCCTCACGATCTGTGTCGACGTCCATCGCTACCACCACTGGTGCCGTCTCAACGGCTGCGACGAACCCTACGACAACCTGCTGTGGCTGCTCAGCGCCACGGTCGATGCCTCGCTCTGTGCCCAGAATATCTGTGTCGCCGCCGAGGCCGAGGGGTTGGGTTTCTGCTACCTGGGTACCGTGCTCTACAACACCCGTGCCATCGCCGACCTGCTTTCCATCCCGAAGGGGGTGGTGCCGGTCGTCACCCTCTGCATGGGCTATCCCGATGAGCAACCGGCACAGTCCGAGCGTCTGCCCCTCGAGGCGGTGCTGCATCGCGAGACCTACCACGAGTACACCGACGACGACATCCGTCGCCTGCATCGCATCCGCGAGGAGTTTCCGTTCAATCAGGAGATGGTGCAGAAGAACGGCGTGCAGAATCTCGCCGAGCTGTTCACCCGCATCCGCTATCCGCACAAGGACAATGTGGCCATCTCCAAGACGCTGCAAGAGTTCATCGAGCAGGCTGGTTTTATGAATTTTTAGCCAAAAAGGTCGCTGTGTCCCCCTCAACTTTTGTACTTTTGCAATTCATATCTCAATGAAACTTCTATGAACGTCACACGTACTTTCGATTTGCTCGACCATTTGAAGGAGAAGTTCCCGCAGAAGACCGACATCCTCTGCGAGAAGGTCAACGGAGAATGGATCAAGTATAGTTCCCAAGATTATTACAAATATTCCCACTACCTCGCCTACGGCTTCGCCGAGATGGGTCTGAAGCCTGGCGACAAGGTCATCACAATCTCCCCCAACTGTCCCGAATGGAACTTTGTGGACATGGCGCTGGCCATGTCGGGCATCATCCATGTGCCTGTCTATCCCACGCTGAGTGTCGACAATTATTACCATATCTTCACCCATAGCGAGGCACGCCTCATCCTGGTCAACAACGCCAAGCTGATGCGCTCCATCCGTCCCGCTTTGGACCGCATGGAGAAGAAACCCGAGATTTACACGCTGCTCAGTATCGAGGGCGAACACCGCATGGTGGAGGTGCTCAAGGCCGGTATCGCCACCCGCGAGAAATGGATGCCGATCTTCGAGGAACGCAAGGCCGCCATCCGTCCCGACGACTGGATGACGCTCATCTACACCTCTGGCACCACGGGCGACCCGAAGGGTGTGATGCTGTCGCACCGCAACCTCTGCTCCAACTTCATCGCACACGCAGCGGTGAACCCCATGACCTCCGACTGCCGCGTCATCAGCTTCCTGCCGCTCAACCACATGTACGAGCGTTCGTTGAACTACCATTTTCAGTACAAGGGTGTCAGCATCTACTATGCCGAGAACATGGGAACCATCGTCCAGAATCTGGCCGAAATCCATGGCCACGGCTTCTGCGCCGTGCCGCGTGTGTTGGAGATGATGTTCGACAAGCTCTATGCCGCCGGCAAGGACTTTTCGGGCATCAAGAAGCGTATCTATGCCCGTGCCTTCAAGCATGGCTACCGTTACGACTACAACTTCCTGCGCAAGGTGTCGCTCGGCTATCAGCTTATGCAGCATGTTTACGACCGGCTGGTCTATCGCCACTGGCGCGAGCGTTTCGGCGGCAACCGCCTCATCGTCATCACCGGTTCATCGAGCATACAGCCGCGTCTGATACGTCTCTTCGCCGCTGCGGGTATCAATATCTACGAGGGCTATGGCCTGTCGGAGACGTCGCCCGTCATCGCCGTCAACAACCCGGTCGACGACCTGGTGCGCATCGGCACGGTGGGTCCCATCCTCAACGGTGTCGAGGTCAGTTTTGCCGAAGATGGCGAAATCTTGACGCGCGGACCGCATGTCATGATAGGCTACTACAAGGATCCGACCTATACCGCCGAGGTCATCGACTCCAACGGCTGGTTCCATACGGGTGACGTGGGAACGTTGGTCGCAGGTCGCTACCTGAAGATTACCGACCGCAAGAAGGATATCTTCAAGCTCTCCGCGGGTAAATATATCGCTCCGCAGATCATCGAGAACAAGCTGCGCGAGTCGGAGTTTATCGAGCAGGTCATGATTGTCGGCGAGAACGAGAAATTCGCCTCCGCCATCATCGTCCCCAACTTCAACACCTTGCACTACTGGGCCCTCAAGCACCACCAGCACTATCGCGACAACGCCGAGCTGGTGCAGCTGCCCGAGGTGCGCGAGAAGTACAAGAAGGTGATTGATGTCTTCAACAAAGACCTGGCGGCACATGAGCAGATCAAGCAGTTCCGTCTGGTCGCCGACGAGTGGAGCTCGGCCAATGGACTGCTGTCGCCGACCTTGAAGGTCAAGCGCAACGTGCTGCGGGACAAATACCGTCCGCTCATCGCCGACATCTACGGCCACCAGGACGGCGCCGCCGGATCCATCTGGTCGGTGTTCCGCAACATCGAGCTGCCCAACCTCGGCAAATGGCTGGGCCAGTCCGACAAGGGCGACGGCCAATAGTTTTTTAGCATACCCATATAACAAAGCACCGCTGACATTCGCATGCCAGCGGTGCTTTGTTTTTATGCTATTTGTTTTTCGGGCGTACACAGGGGTACGCCCCTACGTGAAAACCAGCCCAAATCGAACATTTGCCTTAACTACTAAATTCAATAACCCATAACCAATAACCCATAACCATTCAATCGCCTTAACTACTTAACTACTATAATTCAATAACCAATAACCCATAACCAATAACCCATAACCATTCATCTGCCTTAACTACTTAACTCCTGTCTACTTAACTCCTAAATTCAATAACCCATAACCAATAACCAATAACCCATAACCATTCATTTGCCTTAACTACTTAACTCCTGTCTACTTAACTACTAAAATCAATCCAAATCGGTCATTAGGCTTTATACGGTAAATTGAAATAGTCAAGGGCTGACCAAATTCCTTGGAATGCGGAGCGTGTTTTCAGAGAATGGGCTAGGTAAAGGATGTGTTTGTCCTTGCTTTTGGAGAAATATGCCGGTGTGTTTATCAGTTCGTAACGAATTGTCTTTGCTCAGCACGCGGTCGTAACGTACCAGGTCGAGGTGTCCGAACTTGCATGCCCCGCACCACACTCCTGCGAATAGTCCGTATATAAGCTGCCATGGCTTGTAGCCCCTGTTGGATCCCTGTTCGGGCAGTCCGCAAGCCAGGAGTTCCTGCTCAAAATCGCATTTTTCTAGCATTTTGAAAAACAAGGAAAGTCCACCGAACGGTGTAATCTCCTTGTCTACAAACTTTATGTCGATATCCTTGAACATCTGATATCTTTATATCAGGATGCAAATATAGCAAATTACTGTTCTTCAACGGCATATAAGCGAAAATTTCTTATGACGGTCATTAGAAGAATCGTATGATATGACATGCGTATCCCCTAATGACCGATTTGGGTTTATTATTTTTCGGTTATTGTGGTAACCGACTTGCATGGTGCATAACCGGATCGGCTGCTTGAGTTGGGATGGAGCGCATCCCTAATATTTGCGGGCCAGCCAGCGTAGCATGAAAAGGTCTGAGACCCTGTAATATGAATAGTCTAAGGTGGTTTCTTCGAAGACCAGGTCCTTTTCAATGAGCGTTTGCAACTGGCGACGTGCCACAGCAGTGGCACCGATGTTATATTTCTTCAGAAAAGCATTGGCATACGGCTGAGTGACCTCTTCTTCCTTGGCTAAAGCAATCATGTAATTCCATTGGCCGTCGGTAAGCAGCCGTTTGTATTGCAGGAAATAGGGCTCGTTGAGTTTCAAGAGCGTGTCGCAACAGCTACGGACATCATCCGTATCAACACATTCTTTCTCAATGTCATAAACGTCGTGGCAGAGCCGTTGCGTGTAGTACGTGTGCCGTTTTGTCCAGTCCAGGATGTATTTGACGGCATCGTCCTCAATCTGTTTTTCTCCCTCCAGGAACATGCGGCGGATGTGTCCCATGTATTTTTCTTCGGGTATGGCTTGCAGACCGATAAACTGTGTACTTGAAAAGAATGGGCGTTGGGGATTGCTGAAGATGTCAACCATCATGTGTTTCTTGCTGCCGCAGAAAATGAAGCAGACGTTATGCAGGCGTTGGATATAGGTGCGCAACAATGCTTCCACATTATTCTCGGGGTATTCCCTAATCTGTTGGAATTCGTCAATAGCCAACAAAACAGGGGTCTTCTGCTGTTCCAGAAATTGGAGCAGCCCCTCGAGCGTGTGTTCTTTTTCCGTTTCGTTCTGATAGGACAGCAGCACTTGTGGGCTTCCAGTGAGCGGGTCGATTCCAAATAACGGACGCAGTCCCTTCAACAAGTCCATTATTTTTTTCCATCCATTAGATTCTGCTGGGAATGTCTGAACAATCGCGTTTGCAATGCATTTGTTAAGATCTGCAAGGTCTCGAGTGGCGAAGATGTCGACATATATCGGGGTTACCTGCCGGCCGCTGTTGATCAACTCGTCCATCAGTCTGAAAATCAGGCCCGTCTTTCCCATCCTTCTTTGTGCTATCAGTGTCACATTGATTTTGGAGGATACGCATTTCATTAACAATGCCAACTCATCCTCGCGGTCAAAAAAAGAGGCAGCCCCTTCGTAGCCATTGAATACAAACGGATTAGTCATATTTTTAGTTATGTTCTGATTTGTCGTAATTTAAATCATTGGTTGAAAGCCCAATGTATGCTGCAAAGATACAATAAAAAATGACTTAACAAAATGTTATTAACAAAATGTTAAGTCAATGGTCTTGTTTTATCAATGAAAGGTCGTAGAGGAGTGTTGCGCGTAGGCAACATTTTTTATTATTGGTGTCCGCTAAACCATAATGAATCATACACAAATTAAGGTCGGCATTCTCGATTGGATACCGACCTTTTTGTTACCTTTGTTTTCACCACAAAAACATAAATAACATGAACAAAGGTACGCATTTTATCGGACAGCCGATGTTTGGACAGCTGATTTCTTTGCTTGACAAGTCAAAAATCCTCAGATTCAGCCATGAAAACGGTGGAGAAAAGTATGTGAAGCACTTTGATGCCTGGCAACATCTTATCATCATGCTGTATGCGGTGATTAAACGCTTCGATTCCCTGCGCGAGATTACAAACTTCACCACGACGCTGAAAGCGGTCAGATAACTTACATTGAACTCTGCTTTTGGGTCCCGTTTGCCTTCAGCAAATCCTGCACCTCATTGATACCGTGGTTGAACATGTTCATATGGCATAGGTTTTCGAGGTTGTCAGCTCAATCCGATAGTCCGGCAGGGAAAGGGTGTGATAGGGAACTGTCCCCTGTCACATCGGTGGCGGCACGAGCCGACGCTCTTGGAGTCCCTCACTCCAAGGATGAGCGACGGCTTGGGAACCGTTGTTTTGTGTGGGAAACAGTATGGTAATAGCCAGTCAGTCAGAGAAACACTATTTGTCGTTAGATGAGAAGACATCCACTGACAGGTTGGAATTCTTCCACGTTATAGTATAGTCAAGATGCAAATTTCTCATCTCGTCGCCGTTTTGCCAAGAGAGGGTGTATTCGTATTCTTCGTTTATCGTCAGGCCGGGGTGATGGAATATCTGAGCGTACGGTAGTGAAACAGTTGTGTCTATGTTTTGTCTCTCATTCGTCACGCGGACATGGTCGATGGTCTCGGAGGTGGCAGAAAGCGTAACGGAGGCATTGGTGACTCCATCGTAATGTGTGGCATTAACGTGTAAATCTGCCGCAACGCCGTGGTAAGTGCATACAGTACTTGCTTCCGCTGAGTATATGGTAAGGACTTCCCCTTCCACACGGTTCCAGTCTTTGTCACAAGAACACATACAGAAAGCCAATAAAACGATTGCTAAAAGTTTTGTTTTCATTTTTTTAATTTTGTTTTGGATTTTTGATAGATTTCCACGCGTAAGCGTTTTTCTGGATATTATTTTTTCAGTCGGATGATTTTGACGCTGACTCCGCGGTAGCGGGGCATCGTCATGCCGATATCAGCGCCAATGTAGGTGGGGTCGGCAACAAAATAGCGTCCCTCGTCCAGCTGGAAGTAGTCACCCGAAGGCTGCTCACCTTCGAATCGGATGGCGGTGGCTATATGCCCCGGATAATAAATCAGCACCACGTCCAGCCCCAATAGGTCGCGCACCAAGCGAGAGAAGAGAATGCTGCGATCCTCGCAGTCGGAGTAGGGGTAGTAGAGTGTTTCGTCGGGGAAGAAAGCCCGGTCGCATCCCCATACCGTATCGTCATACTCATAGACGAACGCCGTTTGCACAAGGTCCAGTAACATCTGCACTGCCTGCAATGTGGATACACCCGTCAGCGCATTACATAGTTGAGGATAAAGGCTCTCTTGTACATCCTCATCCAGCGGTGTGTTGGCGTACATGGCCCACTGGCAGCCGAAAGACCTGTCTGTGCCACCCAATGGATATTCATTGTAGAAATCCATTAGGTTGCGGTTCACGGTAGTCTGAACGCGAAGTGCCGGGAATCGTTTAGACTGGAGGGTGCGCGGTGCTGACAGACTGACATCCATGAGGGGCAACTTGGACATATGCAGGGTCATGGTTCGTTCCTGAGGGAACGCCACCTCACAAACATACACTTCTTCCGAATCTTTGCCCCGGTAGAGGTAGTAACGTCCATCTTCCAGGGTAAGGTAGGTGTTGTGGTAGATGACGTTGTCGCAGGCATACATCATGTACAGGTGTTCGGCAGATCGGGCGAGACGCATCTTGTAGCCGCTTTGGCAATAGAGCCACGCCATCATCAAGGTAGCCTTGTCGCCTGAGGTGCCAACCGTCTTGGTGCTAAGTTTGTCAAGCAGTTGGATGTAGGCCCAGTCGTTCAGTCTGTAGCGTTTGCGGAGATATAGACACTGCGCCAGCAGGTCGTCGCATTGGCCGTTGGACAGTTCCTTCCATGCGTCGGCAACGGCGTTTTCATTCTTTCCGGTCAACGAGAACTGTGGACGGGCTGCCAGATGATACGACATGCGGGTGCCGTAGAATATAATTGAGAGGGAGTCCTTTGCCTGTTGCACGGGTTTGGGTTGAGGCTTCGGAGAAACAGGTTGAGGGATGGGTGGATCCGGTTTGGGTTCGATGGGAGGAATAGGATTTGGCACAGGTGAAGGCGGTTGCGGAGCCGGTTCTATTGGATGGATCGGTGCCACGGGCTGCGGTTGTGGTTGCGGTGGTGCCACCACGACAATCTCCTCAAACGGCGAAGCCTCGTCCTTGCGTTCTTGCTGTCGCTCTTCGTCGGGACACACCACTGGTGGAGCGGGTTGTTCCTGCGGGACGGCAATGGGTTTTTCTACTGAGTATTGTTTCCAAGCCCGCCTGACAAATTCGGCATATTGTCGGTTGGCATTGCTCCGAAAATCTTCGTACTGTTGCCGCGCTTGGTTTTTGAAGGCTTCGTATCGTTCGCGCGGAGTCTGGGCATAGGTTGACATCGCCGATAGCAGCAATACCCAAACTATAATCTTATGTTTTGCCATGTGGTTTGCTGTTGGGGAGAAGGAATGACGGTAGGTGTCTGCTTCTTTTGGTTGATAAGGACACTTTTTCGCTTCACCATCTTGGTAACATACTCTGATAATTCGCCCAGCGTGACATTGCCTTTGGTCTGTTGCAGTTTCTCTAACAGGTAGTAAGTGAATAGGCCGTGGTGCCTCTCCTCGTAGGAGTGGGCTGTCTCGGCACCAGTGGCGGAGGTAAAGACCACCATATTGCCCTGCGGCACCTCGTCATTAACCTTGATGGCCACGCCGCGGCCGGCGATAAGCATATTGTCCTCGCGCGTGGTACCACTAAAGCAGGCATCGATGAAACATACAATCTGTTTGGCACTGATACTGTTGAGTTCCTTGTACAGTCTTTCAAGGCTGTAGCCTGTGGCAATGTTCTTGCTGTCGCCGTCGATAGGAAGCAGGTAGCCACTCTTGGAGTCCTCGTCGGGGAAAGCGTGTCCAGCATAGTAGAAGAAAATGGTTGCTTCACCGTTAGCGTCACGAGCCGTTTGTTTCATCTGTTCCACGCAGGCTACAATGTTGCCGCCCGTAGCATCCTCGAAAAGATGGACGTTCTCATCCTTGATTCCCAGAGTCTGTTTACAGTATTTCTCAAATGTCCATCCGTCGTTGAGAGCATAAGGTACCTTGGCTACGGGATAGTTCTCGTTGGCAATGATAAAAGCGTGAGTATTGGCGTCGGCTTTTTTGCCTTTGGGAATAGTCTTGTCCACCTCAGAGTCGGCTGCAGGGAAACTGGATACAACTTTGCCTTTGATTTTTGGCTGGTCGTTGGTCTCCACAGTCAATAATGGGTTTGGAATTAGAAATGATTCCCCATTTTGTTTTACCATTGCTGCCCCTTCTGAAAATGGTGTAGCATCGTCGTATTCGATGGGAATAACAACGGTTCCTGATTCTGTCTCGATATAACCCCATTTTGAATCTCTTTTAACCATAGCTAAACCTTCACCAAATCCTCCTATAAAATCGTAAATCACCCCCGTTAGATCATTCCCCAAAGTATCATATAATCCATATTTCCCTTCGACTTGTCTAAATTCAGCACGGAATACTACCAATCTATGAATTTTCTCAAAATACCATATCCTACGAAATGATGGAGTTATAATCTCCTTCCCAGAAGCACTCAAGCATCCATTTAGTATCCGTTCAGCACAATCTGTACAAATGATTTGGCTTTGGTATAATTTATCTCCCCAATATCTTAGATTATCATTGAACTGGGGTTCCACGATTATGATGCCGTTTTTATCACAAAGCCCATAATTGCCTTTCCCGTTTTTTACAATATATTGTTCGCATTCGGATACGTATGTTACCGTTTGGTATTGTTTTTCTAATTTTTTCTTAATTTCTTTGTTTTGAGCAATCCCCATATTATATATGGAGAAAAATGATATTAGTATTAGTATATTTTTCATAATCTTGTTTTCTCAATATTGTTGTTAGAAAATATTATGTTTGGATACTGCTTTTTTTGCATTTGGTCTGCGATTTTTGGAATATTTATGTTCAGATAATCTTGAAGTTCTCGTAAGGTGAAATTTCCTTTTGTTTGTTGTATTTTTTTACAAAGGAAGTATGTGAATAATCCATGTCCTTTTTCTTTATATAAATAAGCGTTCTCCCCATTTGATGATGCAAAAAAAGCAGCGGAATTACCTTGCAAACAGTTGTTCCTTATTTTTGTTGTATAGAATTGACCATTATAAAGGATTGAATCTTCTCTGTTTTTATTGTCAAATCCAACATCAAAGAAAAAAATACATGATTCTGCGTTGAGACTACTTAATTTATGAAGGAGGAACTCGACTGATACGCCAGACTTAGGTAGTAGATTTAGTGTTCCATCAGAAGGAACAAGATAAGGTGTGCCATGTTGTTCAGTCACGCCACATCCTGAATAATAAAAAATAATCCTTGCATCCCCTTCATATGCATCAGCGATATCAACAATTCGTGATATGGCTTCATGAATGTTGTTTAGAGTAGCATCTTCATAATAGATAATGTTGCTTTGTGGGATTCCTATAGTTTTTTGACAATATTCGCGGAATACCTTTCCATCCGCGATTGCATTGGAAATAAAAAAATCAGAGTAGTTTTGGTTGGCGATAATTATGACAAAAGAGTTTTCTTGTTTGTTTCGTGTTTCGTAAATATTGATATCTATATCACTCTGAGGCTTAACTTCAATTGTCATTGAAGAAACAACATTACTCTGCCCGCCAGATTTCAGGGGATTGGTAATAATAAATGATTCTTTCCCTTTACTCACTTTTGCCACTCCATTATTGAAGTCTCGTGCGGACGTGTATTGAAAAGGAATTATTATCTTTCTGTTTGCAACATCCATATATCCCCATAGTTTTTTTTCTCTTATTGCAATTAAACCTTCCTCTATATCACCGATGTCATCATTGTTCTTTTCTATTATTTTCTTGCCAGATGAAGATAGTAGAATGGTTTTCGTGTCCCCCTCAAGGAAGAAGCAGTGTAAATCACGGTAATACAATATGTCATATTCTTCATCGTATTTTGCTTCCAACAATATGTTTCCAAGTGTATCCATATATCCCACCTTTTCACCTCTGTGTATTTCAAAATGAGCTTCCGTGTATTTGTCTCCCTCATCGAAGTAAATATAATCATACTTTGATGGAGCTAAAACCACATTTCCTTTACGATCTGCCAAACCTTTATATTTGTAATGATCAGAATGAAGCAAATAACAAAGATTACCCCATTCTTCATGGTACGTAATATCATAGAATCTTTGCCTTAATTGTTTATATACAGGCGTTCCTACTTGACCATGAACGTCAATATGAAGTAAGAAAAGAATGGATAGACTCAGAAAATATTTACTCTTCATGACCATAGTCTCCTTTTTTATTGTTTTCCATAATTCTTGACATTCCACGCCTGCCGCCAAAAGTCTTTGGTGGTGCAGATTTCTGTCCGGGTAGACTGTTCCAGGTCGGAGAGTTGTCTAACGGTTTGCATGTCATCCACCTCGAATCTATATACACGACTGTTCTGCGCAGGCCCCACATTGTTTTTCTCTAGATATATAGTCAATTTGCCAGCTTTTTCATCTCTATAATCTGCACGTTGATCGTCGCATGGTATGATTTTACCGTCAATCTGTCCGTCAATTTCGATGGTTATGTTGCTGGTATACTTCCCTTTGAGATGTCCGTGGATCTCTGTTCCTGAGATCGAAGATTCGGGTACTTCTTCTTTTAAAGGGGTTTCGTAATTCTCCCGCCTTGTGCACAACACATTGTCAGATACAAAACATATTTCATCAATCAAAGAAGATTTCTTGTCGCTAATCATTGTAAGAGAAACATTCTCCTTGCGACATAGCTCTTTCACCGTAGGAAGAAGTAGGGCCTCTGTTCGAAGCATTGGGAAAGAATAGTCGATTGCTGCAAGGTCGAGCATAATTATGTTTAGATTGTAGTTATTTGACTTATGTTTCTTTATATAAGAAATAAGCATATACATGAGTTCAGAAGATGAAATACCTCCCATTGGAATGTTGAACACATGTAGCAGGGTACTATTCAATACCCTGTAGGAAGTGAATGACTGTAAAAGTTGCATGAAACCTGTCGGATTTCCGTTTAGCAAAATGACAAGTGCCCTATCTCCCTTTTGCAATATTTCGGCTAAAACCAATGTTGCAAGGCGCTGCTTATATGTATTGTGTGCACCGACAATGCATGTTGTGACTCCCGGCTGCGCTCTGAGTGCATTCACAAGACTGACAGAATTGGCGTTATTGTTGCCTATTCCTGGACAAGGATACTTGGCATTTGTTTCCAATACCTGTTCCTTGAACCTGTCATGAATGTAGTAGGTAGTCGAGTAGTTTTGATGCAAACTAGGATAAACAATTATTTCTCCATTGTCTGTACAGCAGTATTTGTGCCATCCATTTGCTTTAGGTCCAAGAAAGTTCTTGGCAATTTGAAGCTCATAATATCCATATCTGTGTTGTTCACTAAACGAACGGCGCATCTCGATAATGATATCTGCAGCCGTGCTGAAATTGGTCAATCGGTCGTCAAAAACCAAGATTGATACACGGGCTTTTTTCTTGAGCAGTTCCTCAAGCGTTTCCATCGGAAGACGGGTGAAGTCCTTTTGTGCAAGACCAGCAAAGCCGTCAATGACAATACAATCCAACGGTTTTTTCTCGCTGAAAGTGCCAATGTTTTGTGTGATGGCATTAAATTGTATCATCTTGGTGTATAGATACGTCTCTTTCTGAGGATCCAACTCGGGGAAGATGTCATCGACACTACTGCGGATACCTATCAGGTCCTTGTATTTCTTTGTCAAGGCATCGTGATTTTTATCCAACGAGTAGAACCTGCAATTTGTATTGTCTTTTGAAATACTTTTATTGATGCCCCGCATCATTTCCATTGCCATATTCACCTTGCTGATGCCCCGCATTCCCCTGATTACAATGAGTATGTTCTTGTGGTAGTCTGCTTCCAAATCGAAGCCGGATTTGTCCCAATAAAGGAGTGCGTCAAGTCCATCCACTCCAGTTTTAATTTTGATTTGTTCGTTGTTCATATTCAACTTACTTTAGTAATTCGTTATAAATGTCTTGATACTGTTTTGCCGATACAACTTTTAGGTGATTTGTTGAGTGGAAAATTGATTTCAGCCTGTCCAGTGCATTGTTGATGATCATTATATAGTAGACCGACTCGTTATTGTACTTGATATTTGCGAAACTGATTAACCTTTGCATGTTCATATCGGTCAGTGAGGCTCCCATATAAACGCATGTATAGTGTGTAAGAAAATGGAGTTGTGTGGCTTGCTGCCATGAATAAGTATCCCTTGCACTTTCATAGAATTCTTCCATTGCCATCACAACCTTGTTCCTGCTGTTTGGAATAAGGTCACATGGTGGCTGGATGTATCCATGAGGGTGATAGATAGGGAAAGATGATGCGGCAAAAGGCTCGTCCGCCCATCCGTTGTAGATGTCAATTGGGCGAAAGTCATTCCGGTTCAATCTGGGTGAATCACCGTATTTACAAAAATAATCCGTCTTATCCCTTAACAAAAGGATTGCCTGTGTTAGCAGGTTGTCAAAATTATATGTCACGATTGCCCGAATATTTTCATACCTTAAAATCAGTTCTGCGACGACAAAGAGTGTATAAAAAGGGGTGTTCTTTATTGTAGAATTTTGTTTTACGTATTTGTTGCAACCATCAGATAATATTTCAGGCGTGGCCTGTGTGTAGATGATATTCTGCAAAAGCGGAATATAGTCGTTTCCCAATAGTTTTTTTATGACAGATACAATGCTTTCTGTTGAGAAATACGATTGACGGACACTTTTATCGTTCCCCAGTGGATCCAAACATGTCCGAAGCTCATCAATATCGTCCGGCGACAGATTTAAAAGAGGGAGTGCCTTATTAATGAATTCATGCAAGACATCATCCCACAGCATCTTTTTCTGTGGGCTGTAGTTTACTCCTGAACCAAGAAACAATGCAATCTGCTTTCCTTGTTTTAGGTCCTCGATTAAATCGTGTAAATGCTTATCCATAGGCTATTAACGTTTGATTTCAATTAAATGTTTGCTGACGGTCATGTCGTGGTCCTTCGTTTGGCAGCGGGTGAGCCAAGCGGAGAATTCTTTAAAGGGGAGTTCTCGAGGGGCGAGGGCGTCGGAGGCGTTGACGATGGCTTTGGCGTAGGGTTTTGGGGAGAACACGACGTATAGTTCGTTCCACTCCACGGCGGCGTTGGCGGTGAGCGTGTACTCGTCGATATACTGCCAGTCCTTCAACTTGCGATCTTGGTGGAAAAATATGTACGGCAGGTCGCGCTTTACCTCGACGGCACCCTGCGAGGAGCTGCGGTAGGGCAGTAGACAATAGACGGTCTGGCTTCCGCGGTCGAGGAGCCAGGCGGTCAGGTATCCGTCTACTGGTGACTTGAACCACAGGTAGAGGTCATCGCCAGAATTGAACTTGTCGCTCTCGAAGCGTGGTTCTGCACCGTTGCGCAGCACTCGAGACTCTATATTGATGCCCGCCGATTTGATTTCGCGAGCCTTGCCACAGACCTCTGCCTTGACTACAAGCATGTCTTGTTCGTAGGAGATAGTATAGCGTGGTTCTTCGGTGTCCTCTATCCATTCGCCGCGAGCGTCGCTGCCTCCGAAGGCGTATAGTTCGGTGGTGGATTCCCCATTACGGTTGGTGACAACGGTAGTGTTGCTTTGATATATGGTTTGATTGAAGGCCTGTATCAGTCCTGCCACGCGGGCTCGTTGCAGGGCTACTTGCTTTGCTTGTGCCGGAGTGACATTCTCAGGAGCATAGTAGGTGTATTCGCCACAGACTGTAGTGTTTTTCTGACCGGAAGCTGTGGCGAATACACTAAAGAGGAATGCAAACGAAAGAATATGTTTCAATTGCATATTCCAAGGAGATTGTCTAATTGCTCGTGCAGGTCTTCTCCTTTTTTCTCCAGTTCTTCGCGGATAATCTTCTTTGTGGTTTGTATGGCTGCGGTGGTGCTATAGGCGATGCGAACCATCACTTCTTTGTTTTTGTTGTTTTTGACGCGATAGACTTCTACCACGGGGATTGTACGTCCAAGACTTTGCGAGATGAGATTTTTGCTGGCACTGATTGTTTTTGTAATGGATGCGGCTTGCTCGGCGGCTAATTGTTGATTGGCAACTGTGTTCTCGACCAAAGCCGTCACCTCTGTCTGGATTTGTCCGGCGAGATTTTGCTTGGCCAGTTCCATGGCTTGTGTTTTGGCTGCGTCGTAGTTTTCGGCAATACTCATGGCTTCCCCCATGATGTATTTGGGCATTTGGTTCTCGTCGAATTCATACTGCATATTGTATGACCGGTCGAGCTGCTTGTCCAAGGGGAGGGCACCTGGAGCTACTTGCCATCCTTCTTTCTTTAAACGTTTGGCCTCTTTGCGAGCGGCTTTGGATGAACGGCTATTTAGTTCGCTTTTGGTCATCTTTGCCATTTCTTTCCGCTCTTTCAACTGCTCTTTGGTAAGTTGTGCTTGTGCGGGGAAGATGAATCCAATCAACAGAGTGGCAAAAAGGATTTTTTGTAGTTCTGTCTTCATAGTATTGTTGCACAGTTATCAACCATTGTGCGCTTCGGCTTTTGGGGTTGCCCCGATACCAAAGGGCATGGATGTTTTGGAACAATGAAGACACAATAAAAAAAGCGCGGGTATCAAACTTTTCGTTTATCCCGCTCGTGGGGCTCTCGCATGCCCATCTACCGAGGATAAACAATGCCGAGCCCACGCTGTGACAATATACAAGAAGATTGTATATTCCACACCATAGAGCGCCGACTTTGTTTTACCGTGCGGTAGATTTGAATTTGCGAGATTCACGAGCCGCAGATAAAACGCCGTTTCAGCGTCCTTTTAGTTATGTCTGCCTTCCAGTCGTCTTTTCGATGTCGGCAGTGGGCAAAGTCACCCACCCCTCAACCCGTCAAAGACTCGGCTGGTTGACGATGCAAAGATACGGAAATAAATCAAAAAGTACAAAATATGGATTGGGGTGGACTGGTTTTTGACGGTTAAGTTTTGGCAGTGTAAAAAAAACAGGGGGCTGAGGAATGTGTTTGGGGTTACATCTCGAACGACCAATGCATGAAGGTGAACAGCCACTGCGACGGAGCCTATGTGCGCTGTGCGCTTCGCGCGTCAATAAGTGACTTTTGTATTATTCCCCCCGAGCAGTCTCCAAGCCGGCTTGGAGGTTTTTGATTTCGTCGCGGTAGTTGGCGGCGGCGAGGAAGTCCATCTCTTTGGCGGCTGTCTGCATCTTGCGCTGTGCCTCGCGGATGGCTTTGCGCAGCTGTGCCTTGGTGCGTGGGTCGGGCTTGGCAGGTGCGGTGGGCGTATCGTTCGCTGGGGCTTTCCCATACGTGGCTTCGCTCTCGGCGGCGATACTTATTGTTGACGGCGCTTCTGCTTTCTCCTCCCGTAGGGTAGGCGTCTCCGTATCGGCGGCCAGCTCGATGACGGAGGTGGTGCCCAGGATGGCCTCTGTGCTTTTGACGATCTGGCGGGGCACGATGCCGTGCTCGAGGTTGTAGCGTATCTGCTTTTCGCGGTGGCGGTTGGTTTCGTCGATGGCGCGCTGCATGCTGCCGGTGATGTGGTCGCCGTAGAGGATGGCTTTGCTCTCGACGTTGCGGGCGGCGCGTCCGATGGTCTGTATCAGCGCGCGGTCGCTACGGAGGAAGCCCTCTTTGTCGGCGTCGAGGATGGCGACGAGGCTGACTTCGGGCAGGTCCAAGCCCTCGCGCAGCAGGTTGACGCCCACCAGCACGTCGAAGACACCCATGCGCAGGTCGCGCATAATCTCCACACGCTCCAGCGTGTCGACGTCGCTGTGGATGTATTTGGCTCGGATGCCCAGGTTGATGAGGTAGGAGGAGAACTCCTCGGCCATGCGCTTGGTGAGTGTCGTCACCAGCACACGGTGGTGCTTGCCCACGGTCTTCTCTATCTCGTCGAGCAGGTCGTCGACCTGGTTGGTGGCGGGACGCACCTCCACCACGGGGTCGAGCAGACCGGTGGGACGGATGACCTGCTCCACCACCACGCCGCCAGCCTCTGCCAGCTCGTATTCGGCAGGGGTGGCGCTGATGTAGATGGTCTGTCCGGTGAGGTTGTAGAACTCGTCGTAGGTGAGGGGTCTGTTGTCGAGAGCCGACGGTAGGCGGAATCCGTACTCCACCAGCGAGGTCTTGCGGCTGCGGTCGCCGCCGTACATGGCGCGGATCTGCGGCACGGTGACATGGCTCTCGTCGATGACCAGCAGAAAATCGTCGGGGAAGTAGTCGATGAGACAGAAGGGACGGCTGCCCGCGCTGCGTCCGTCGAAGTAGCGCGAGTAGTTCTCGATGCCGCTGCAGTAGCCTATCTCTTGAATCATTTCCACGTCGTAGTTGACGCGCTCTTCCAGTCGCTTGGCCTCCAGCGGTCGGCCGCACTCGACGAAGTAGTCGCGTCGCTCATACATGTCCAGTTGTATCTGGTGCAGCGCCTCGGCCATGCTCTCCTTGTTGGTGAGGAAATTGCTGGCGGGGTAGATAACGGCCTCGTCCATCTTCTCCAGTCGCTGTCCGCTGACGGGGTCGAAGCTCTCGATGCTGTCTATCTCGTCGTCCCAGAAGACGATGCGGTAGCAGAAATCGGCAAAGGAGGGGAAGATGTCGATGGTCTCGCCTTTGACGCGGAAACGGCCGTTGATGAACTCTATCTCGTTGCGCACATACTGTGCGTCGAGCAGTCGCAGCAGCAGCTGGTCTCGCTGCAGCCGTTCGCCCACACGCAGGTGCAGCGTGCCACGTTTGAACTCTTCGGGGTTGCCGATGCCGTAGAGACAGCTCACCGAGCTGACGACGATGACGTCCCGACGGCCGCTGAGCAGCATGGAACTGGCACGCAGCCGCAGCCGGTCCAGCTCGTCGTTGATGTCGAGGTCTTTCTCGATATAGGTGTTGGTGGAGGGGATATAGGCTTCGGGCTGGTAGTAGTCGTAGTAGCTGACGAAATACTCCACGGCGTTGTCGGGGAAGAACTGTCGGAACTCGCCGTAGAGCTGTGCCGCCAGGGTCTTGTTGTGGCTCAGCACCAGTGTGGGTCGGTTGAGCTGGGCGATGACGTTGGCCACGGTGAAGGTCTTGCCGCTGCCGGTGACGCCCAGCAGCACCTGTGCGCGCTGTCCCGCCTCGATGCCTTGCACCAGCTGGCGTATGGCCTCGGGTTGGTCGCCCATGGGGTCGAAATCGGAATGCAGCTTAAACTCTTTCAATGCTTTTCCCTCCCATACCACTTTTTGGTTTTTAGCTTTTAGCTTTTATACTACAAAAGACTGATTATTTTGAGAGCGCGTCTCTCCGAGACGCTGGTACTGAGTTCTTTTTTACCCCAGACTGCACTTCGTTTTTCTGGGGTTATTGAGAGTTAGCATCTTTGATGCTGTGGAAAAATCAGTCATTTGTTGAACAAGAGCGTTAGTTTTTACTTTTTAGTTTTTACTTTTTAGCTTTTAGTTTTTATTCTCAGTTGCTCCACGCATCGTATGCCGTCCAGTGCCGACGACACGATGCCGCCCGCATAGCCGGCGCCTTCGCCGCAGGGATAGAGGCCGGGCAGCTGCGGATGCTGCAGGGTTTGCGGGTCGCGCGGTATGCGTACCGGCGACGAGGTGCGGCTCTCCACGGCCAGCACATGGGCCTCGTCGGTGATGAATCCGCGCATCTTGCGGTCGAACAGGCGGAAGCCCTCTTGCAGGCTCTTGGCGACGAAGGGGGGCAGCAGCTTGTGCAGGGTACAACTGGCGGTGGGCCCCATGTAGTTGCTTCGTCCCAGTCGGCTGCTGGCACGACCCTCGCAGAAGTCGGTGAGCCGTTGCATGGGGGCGGTGAAGCTGCCGCCGGCGGCGGCAAAGGTCTGCTGTTCCACCGCCTGTTGGAAACGCAGCAGGGCCAGCGGACCGTACTGTTGGTATTCGGGTACGTCGTCAGGCGAAACGGTGACGGCGATGCCGCTGTTGGCGTAGTCCGAGTTGCGCAGGACGTTGCTCATGCCGTTGACCACCTGCTCTCCGTCGGCTGTGGCGGCGGGCACGATGATGCCGCCGGGACACATGCAGAACGAGAAGACGCCGTGGCTGCCCACCTGTGCCGTCAGACTGTAGGCCGCCGGAGGCAGATGTCGCATGGCGGCGTTGTAGTCGGCCTCGTTGCGCAGGTGGTATTGTATGCTGTTGATGAGCCGTTGCGGATGCTCCACCCGAACGCCCATCGCAAAAGGCTTGGCTTCGAGCAGCCAGCCGTTGTGGTGGAACAGTTCGTAGATGTCGCGTGCCGAATGGCCGGTGGCAAGCACCACGGCAACGCCCTCGTAGGTGGTGCCGTCGAGGCAGCGCACGCCGCATACGGCGCCGTTGCGTAGCACGAGGTCGGTCACCCGGCAGCCAAAGTGATATTCGCCGCCATAGGTCTCGATGGTCTGTCGCATCCGGGAGATGATGCCGCTCAGTTTGTCGGTGCCGATATGGGCGTGGGCGTCGATGAGGATGCCGGCGTCGGCACCATGCTCCACAAAACGTTGCAGCACAGCCCCCACGTCACCACGCTTGGTGCTGCGGGTGTAGAGTTTGCCGTCGCTGTAGGTGCCGGCGCCGCCTTCGCCGAAGCACCAGTTGCTGTCGGCGTCCAGCTGACGTTCGCGCGACAGCGTGACGATGTCTTTGTGGCGCTCCTCTACTGGCTTGCCGCGTTCCACGATAATGGGTCGCAGACCCAGCTGCAGCGCCCGCAGGGCGGCGAAGAGACCGGCGGGACCCGCTCCCACGATGACCACGGGCTGGGCCTGCCGACAGTCTTGGTAATGTCCGTCGTAGTCGGCAACGGGCACTGTTTCTTCCGGATGGTATACCGCAACGGTAGCATGCCAGCAGATGCGCCGTCCACGTGAGTCCAGACTGCGACGCTCCACAACGACGGGGCCGATGGCGTCTGGGTTGCAGCCCAGCTGACACGCCACAGCGCTGCGTAGCAGCGCCGGCGTGTCGTATTCCTCAGGAGTCAAGGTTATTTCTAAGTATTTCAGCATTGCCTAAATGGGTTCAATTGGTCGAATAGGTCTAATTGGTCCTATTATATTCTAACTTGTCTATTTGACTATAACCCATAATCTTTAACCTTTCTCTAACTCATAACCATTATCACCCTTCAAACGTGAAGCCAAACATGATGGTGCGGGAGTGCATGCCGTCGATGGAGTGGGTGTAGATCTCATCGTCGAGCACCTGCAGGTCGTTGATGCCAAACGACACCTTCATCTCCAAGGCAAACTTGACGTAGCGCAAGAAGATATCGACGCCCACGCCGATGGAGTAGCGAAACTCCGTGGCGTTGAGACGGATGATGGACTCTTCGGTGTTGTTCTTATTTTTGCGGAGCGATGAGAAGTCGAAGTTGTAGCTGCCGCCGCCTGTCAGATAGGGGCGGAAATTGTACCACCGCCAGGCTCGGAACTTGATTTCCAGAGGCAGCGTGCCGTAGACCGATTCAACGGTGCGGTGCTCTTCCAGCAGCGGATGGGTCAACGCGTAGCCAGGTTCCCAGTTGTAGTAGATGTCGCGGTCGATAAGGATGATGCCGGGCAGGGCGCGCAGGTTGAAATAGCGGTTCAGCCGCAGGTCGCCGATGACAGAGATGTGGAATCCTGCCGTGTAGTAGGAGGCGGTACCCTGTACAGCGGCACGCAGATTGTCGTCATGGGTGAACTCCAGGTCGAATTTCGACCGTGTCAGTCCCACCTGGATACCGTAGTGCAACGGCTTGTCGTCGAACGACATAAGGTTACCCAGGTTGCCCAGCTGACCCCAAGCCGTCTGGCCGAAGGCCGCCCACACAGCCAGTGTGGCGATCATTATCCGCATTTTGGAAGCCATTTGCTGAATGGGTCTCATTGGTCAAACAAGGCAAAAAGTTCTCTACTCTCTAATCAATAACCTATAACCATTATCTCCCACTAATCTCGCCGCGGATGCTCTCTTCCAGACGTTGGTGTACGTGGGCTTTGTCGTTGGGATAGGCGCCCAGCAGGTACATCATCTTGGTGATGGCGGCCTCCATGGTGATGTCGTGTCCGCTCACCACGCCGATGCGGTCCATGTCGCAGCTGGCGGCATACTGGCGCATCTTCACCGAACCGGCCTTACACTGGGTGACATTCATCACCAGGATGCCACGCTGGATGGCGTCGTCCAGTGCGTCGATAAACCAAGCCTCGGTGGGGGCGTTGCCCGATCCGTAGGTTTCGATGACCACACCTTGCAGGTTGGGGGTGTTCAGCACCGACAGCACCACCTCACGGGTGATGCCGGGGAACAGCTTCAGTACCGCCACCCGGGTGTCGAACTGTTTGCGCACCCGCAGCGGATTCGTCGGCATGGGCAGTATCAGATGTTTCTTGTAGATAATCTCGATGCCTGCCTTTGCCAGCGAAGGATAATTGTAGCTCTCAAAGGCGTCGAAATTCTCCGCGCTCACCTTGGTGCTGCGGTTGCCGCGGTAGAGGTGGTTCTCGAAGAAGATACACACCTCGGGGATGCAGACCTCCTTGCAGGAGGCAATCTCCAGCGCACAGATGATGTTCTCGCGACCGTCGCTGCGCAGCATGCTCAGCGGCAGCTGACTGCCTGTCAGCACGATGGGTTTCGTCAGGTTTTTGAACATGAAGCTGAGCGCCGAGGCGGTATAGGCCATCGTGTCGGTGCCGTGCAGCACCACGAAACCGTCGTAATTATTGTATTCTTTTTCAATGATGTCGGCAATGTCGGCCCAGAAGGTGGGGGTCATGTTCGACGAATCGATGATGTCCTGCAGCTGGCACGATTCAATGTCGTAAGTGCAGTATTTCAACTGTGGGACAGCGTCGAAAATGCGGTCCATGGCAAAGGGCTGCAGCGAACCGTTCTCGTCCTGCACCATGCCGATGGTGCCACCTGTATAGATAATAAGAACTTTGTTGAGCATATTACCATAACGTGACACATCGTAAAATATTGCTTGCCAGATTGCCTATTTTTGCTTTTCTCAATTCTCAATTATTAAGTAATTTTGTAGTCGCGAAATCTGAACTACCACTTCAATTCCAATGGAACCCACCTGCGCTTTCGACCACATCATCGTCCGCGATGCCACCGAGAACAACCTGAAGCATGTCAACGTCCGTATTCCCAAGGGAAAGATTACCGTGGTGACGGGCGTGTCGGGCTCCGGCAAGTCGTCGCTGGTGCTGGACACCATCGCCGCCAAGTCGCGTCGCGAACTCAACGATACCTTCCCCTCTTTCACACAGCAGTACCTGCCCAAATACGGACGGCCCCATGTAGGCGATATCGAGAATTTGCCCATCGCCATTGTCATCGAGCAGCGCAAACCCGCCGCCAACTCACGCTCCACGGTGGGCACCTACACCGATATCTACGCCCTGTTGCGACTGCTCTTCTCGCGTGTCGGCCAGCCTTTCGTGGGCTACTCCGACGCCTTTTCGTTCAACCACCCTTCAGGCTCCTGTCCGCGCTGTGGCGGTCTGGGCGAGATTCGTGAGCTGGACATCCACAAGTTGGTCGATTTCGACAAGTCGCTCAACGACGAGGATACCATCCACTATATCGCCTTTGGCAAGGGCGGTTGGCGCTGGATACGCTATGCCCATAGCGGCCTCTTCGACCTCGACAAGAAAATCAAGGACTATTCGCCCGAGGAGCTGGACCTCTTCCTCCATTCGCCCCAGATCAAACTCAAGAACCCGCCGGCCAACTGGCCCAAGACGGCCAAATACGAAGGTCTCATCCCGCGCATGTATCGCAGCATCATCAACTCCGAGGAGGGGCTGCTCCACGCCGCTACGCTCAACCCCATGCTGACCATGGGCACCTGCCCCGACTGCGGCGGCACACGCCTCAACGAGAAGATACGCTCCTGCAAAATCAAGGGTGTCAACATCGCCGAGGTGACGGCGATGAGCATCAGCGACTGCCGCCAGTGGATGGAGACCATCGACAATCCCTTGGCGGACGACATCAAGCGCGCCACCACCGAGCGACTGGCGGCACTCGAGGAGATTGGTCTCGGCTACCTCACCCTCGACCGTGCCATCGGCACCCTCTCCGGCGGCGAGGCGCAGCGCTGCAAGATAGCCAAATACATCAACTCGCCGCTTTCGGATGTGATGTACATCCTTGACGAGCCCAGCGTGGGACTGCACAACCACGATATTTTGCTGATGCAGAAATCGGTGCAGAAACTCAAGAACCACGGCAACACCGTCATCCTGGTGGAACACCACAAAGAGATAATCAAAATCGCCGACCACATCATCGACATGGGACCCGGCGCGGGCATGAATGGTGGCGAGGTGGTTTTTGAAGGCAGCTACGAAGAGCTGTTGCGCAGCCATACCCTTACCGGCACCCTGCTCAGCGCCTCGAGAGGTATCAAGGAACAAGTGCGTGTCCCCAAAGAATTCTTCCATCTGCAGAACGCCAACCTGCACAACCTGTGCAATCTGAACGTCGACCTCCCCCTGGGTGTCATGTGTGGCATCGCCGGTGTGGCCGGCTCGGGCAAGAGCTCGCTGATGGAGTGTTTTGTAAAGAATGTTGAATCGTTGACTGTTGAATCGTTGAATTGTTCTTACGATGAAAGCTCAATAAATAAACAAATAAACGACTCAACAATTCAACAATCAGATGTTGTCTACATCAGCCAGAAGAACATCGGCATCAGCCTGCGTTCCACGCCGGCTACCTATCTGGATATTGCCGACGATATCCGTAAATGTTTCGCTCGCGCGTATTCAAATGACTCAGGCAATCAGGCAGTCAAGCAATCAGACATTCTAAGTCTCTTCTCTTTCAACGGCAAGGGTGGCTGTCCCGTCTGTCAGGGCAAGGGCGTTATTGTCAACGACATGGCCTTCATGGATGCCATCGAGACCACCTGTGAGGCCTGCGGCGGACTCCGTTATTCGCCAGAGGTGCTTACCTATAAGGTGAACGGACTTAATATTGCCGAGGTGATGGACCTCACCGCCAACAAAGCCGCCGAGTTTTTTGAGGGCACTGTGATTGCCGAGAAGTTGGAGCCGTTGCGTCAAGTGGGTTTGGGTTACCTCCACTTGAACCAGTCGCTATCAACCCTTTCGGGTGGTGAGCTGCAGCGCATCAAGCTGGCATCGTATCTCCGCGATGCGGGCAAGATATTCATTTTAGACGAGCCCTCCGACGGTCTCCATGCCGGCGACATCCAGCGCATCCTCAGTCTTTTCGACGCCATGGTCGAGGCTGGCAACACCGTCTTCCTCATCGAGCACAACATCGAGATGCTGAAAGCCTGCGACTACCTCATCGAGTTAGGCCCCGGCGGCGGCGCCATGGGCGGCAAAGTCATCTTCACCGGCACTCCCCAAGCCATGTCACAAAGCCCCACCTCCATCACCGGCCCCTATTTGCAGTAAATGGCTGTAAATAGAATAATTGTTTCCGTTTAATACCCTATTTTCCCACGCAGAATCTACTTTCCGACGCAGAAGTTACTATCTGAAAATATAAGTGACTGATAACCAGTGTAAATACCTTTGTTTTAGGGTAGCTAAAGTGACTCCGAGGGACAGTGGAGGGACGCAAAATAGGCAAAAATCTGCAAATATGACTGCCTTCAAAAAAAGAAAATGCAAACATCTGCAAAATCGATTTTCCAGTTCTTTGCACGTTAACACTTTTTAACGCAGATTTTTGCACATTCTTGCAATCGCTGAGAAGCGAGCAAGGAATGAATCTGGTATATCTTTTTGTGATGCTCATTGTCATTTCTAACCCTTT